>JAHEKR010000062.1 GCA_024638225.1 Flavobacteriaceae bacterium | reverse complement strand
CGTGTGAGACAACAATTACTGTATTCTCATAATTCGCTAAAAAATTTTCTAACCATTGGATGGTTTCGTAGTCCAAATCATTTGTAGGCTCATCCATAATAAGCACATCTGGAGTTCCAAATAAGGCTTGTGCAAGGAGTACGCGTACTTTTTGTTTGCCATCCAAATCTTTCATAAGCGTGTAATGATGTGCCTCATCAATATCGAGGTTTGACAAAAGAGTTGCCGCATCACTTTCGGCATTCCAGCCATTCATTTCCTCGTATTTAATTTGCAGCTCCCCTACTCGATTACTGTCTGCATCGGAAAAATCTGGTTTTGCATAAAGGTCATCCATCTCCTTTTTAATTGCAAAAAGGGGCTTATTCCCTCGAATAACCGTTTCTAGTACTGGAAATTCATCACAAGCAAAGTGATTTTGCTCCAAGACAGACATTCGTTTACCAGGTTCTAAATGAACATGTCCTGAATTAGGTTCCATTTTACCTGTTAGAACTTTTAAGAAAGTGGACTTACCCGCTCCGTTGGCACCAATGATGCCATAACAGTTTCCGTGGTTAAACGATACATTTACTTCGTCAAACAACACGCGCTTGCCAAATTGAACGGATAAATTAGATACAGCTAGCATAAAAATATTTTGTGCAAAAATAGAAAAGCCCACAGACAAATCCGTAGGCTTTCTTAATGAATACGTATACGATTAATTTCCTTTGTTGTAATCGGCCAAAAAGGTTGCCAACCCACTGTCAGTTAGGGGATGCTTGGCAAGACCTGCGATAGCACTTAATGGTCCTGTCATTACATCTGCACCTATGTGTGCGCACTCCATTACATGCATGGTATGGCGAACAGAAGCAGCAAGAATTTCGGTTTTAAAATCATAGTTGTCGTAAATATTTCTAATATCTTCTATTAACTGAAGACCATCTGTAGAAATATCATCTAAACGACCAATAAATGGGGAGACATAAGTTGCACCGGCTTTGGCTGCCAAAAGTGCTTGACCGGATGAAAAGACGAGTGTACAATTTGTTTTGATTCCTTTATCCGAAAAGTACTTTATTGCTTTAATTCCCTCTAAAATCATAGGAACTTTAACAACAATTTGTGGATGAAGTGCAGCGAGCACCTCCCCTTCGGCTACTATACCTTCGAAATCAGTTGCGATGACTTCTGCTGACACATCTCCATCGACAATATCACAGATAGATTTGTAGTGAGCGATTATATTGTCCTGTCCGGTAATACCCTCTTTGGCCATTAAAGATGGATTGGTGGTCACACCATCCAAAACTCCAAGGGCTTGGGCTTCTTTTATTTGTTCAAGATTAGCTGTGTCGATAAAAAACTTCATGTGGTTTAATTTAAATTATAAAATGATGCAATTAGATTCTCGTACATACGCTGTGGCAAAAAAAACTTCAATACAGCTGAACATTTTTCCAGCCATGGCCCAACAGTGTAGTGCGGTTTTAAGTTATTGACTTTAATTAGTTTGGCTACTGTATACGCCACTGTGCTCGGGGACAATCCTTTAGTTACATGGGAATCCATATCAGAAAGCGCATTTTTAAACTGTGTGTAATATAGCGAATTCTCCTTCAAAGGCGCATAATAGCGGTGGGTAGCTATTGGCGTATTTATAGAGCCCGGTGACAATACGGTACACTGAATCGGTGTATGCCTCAACTCGAGACGCAAACTTTCGGTTACCCGCATCAAAGCAGCTTTAGATGCAGCATAAATACTTCGGAAAGGAAGCCCATTGTTTCCTGCTATAGAAGCGATGTTGATGATGCGACCGTATTTTTGTTCTACCATGTACGGGATAAGTTGCTGTATGAGTAATATGGGACCTTTCAAATTGACATCCAATAGCTTATTGATAGGGTCCATCTCCATTTCGGCAAGTGGACCTGCCATACCCATACCCGCGTTGTTGATCAATACATCAATTCGTCCGTATTTATTTTGTATGTCCTGAATAACATTTTGAATAGATGCAGTATTTAAAACATCAAGGGCAACTAAATCAAAGGGGTGGTTAGGATATTTCTCAGGTGTCCTGCTGCTCCCGACAACAATGTGTCCAAGAGTAGTTAGGTGTTGTCCAATGGCAAGCCCTATTCCGGAAGAAGCACCTGTGATGAGGATAATGTGTTTATTTTTCATAGAAAAAAAGGCAGGTTGACTACAGCACACCGCTACGACTGCCTACCCTTGCTGTGTTTCCACCCTGGGGGGATTCAGCAGGAGCTGGTTGTGTAGAACCTGCCCGGCACAAAGATATGCCTTTGAAGTTTTTTATATCATACATAAATGATATTTTTAAACAATAATTTAAAAGACGTGATACGCATACTTTATATTGCCCTATTCTCCTCGCTTATTTTCAGTTTTGGCTGTTCCTCAAATCAAAAGGTAGTTTACAAAATCAAAACCAAAACCTCAGCCAAAAACCTGAGCACCAATGATACACTGTTTTTTACGCTAAACACCACTAAAGAAGTTAGCAATCACTATTTTTTGTGGAATGACACAGCCGTAGAACATGGATATCTTATTCCAAACCACACAGGTGAACAGCAGATTAAGGCAATAATAGAGACCGAAAGTGGCTCCAAAGAAATCAGTAAAAATATTCGTGTGTTTTCACCCGTAAAGCCAAAAGTATATGGTTACAAACTACTAAATACATACCCTCACGATATTGAAGCCTATACTCAAGGGCTGGAATTTGTCGGCGAAACCTTGTATGAGAGCACTGGTCAATATGGAAAATCATCCCTGCGAAAAGTAAATTACACAACAGGAGAAGTCATCCAAAAATTACCCTTAGCTAAAAGTTTTTTTGCAGAAGGACTAACTTATATGAATGGTTCCATTATTCAGCTCACCTGGAAAAAGAAAATGGGATTTGTCTACAATCCAAGCGATTTAACGCTGAAAAAATCTTTTTCCTACGATCAAAGCCCTGAGGGTTGGGGCCTGTGTAATGACGGTAACTTTCTGTACAAAACGGACGGAAGTCAAAAACTGTGGGCCTTAGATCCAGAAACCTTTAAAGAAATAGACAGTAAAGATATAGTGACGCATAATACATTTTTGTCCAAAGTCAACGAGCTAGAATACGCCAATGGACTCATTTTTGGAAATACGTATCAGTTTAACAAAGATGTTGTAGTTATTATCGATCCAAAAACGGGAATTGTTGTTGGCGTTGTCGATTTTTCTGGTTTAAAAAAACAGGTACGCCAACACAACCAATTGGATGTATTTAACGGTATTGCTTACCATCCAGGTCGCGATACATTTTTTGTTACTGGAAAATACTGGGATAAATTATTTGAAGTAGAGATTTTTGAGAAATAATACAAACATACTCCGAACGAGCGGTACGCTTCTTTTTTTAGTACTCATCAGTTTTCACACAAGCTGTCGAACCGAATTTTCGTTTCGCCCCGTTGAGGCTTCCGACTTGCGATTTAGTCGTGATACGGTATACCTAGATACCGTATTTACAGGAATTAGTTCTGCCACTTATCCACTAAAAGTATACAACAATTCAGATGCAGCTGTCTCCATTCCATCTGTTTATCTAGAATCTGGAGATGACTCCAACTTTAGACTGAATGTGGATGGGCTTTCTGGAAAATCGTTTTCCAATGTTGAATTACTTCCTAAAGACAGCATGTATGTGTTTATAGAGACTACGGCAGATATTGGTCAACTTACTCAAAACGAAAACCAATTTTTATACGAGGATAAATTACATTTTACCAACTCGGGGAGCGTCTCCTTACTTACACTTGTTCAAGATGCTGTTTTTCTGTATCCTGAAAAAGATGAGCAGGGGATTAAAGAAAGTATTCCTATAGGAGTAGATGGGCAAGGAAATTCGCTTGGACTCAATGGATTCTTTTTAGATGATGATGAGCTAATTTTCACCAATGAAAAGCCCTATGTAGTCTTTGGGTATATGGGTGTTCCCGCTTCAAAGACGGTTGTTTTTGAGGCAGGAGCAAGAGTGCATTTCCACAGGGATTCTGGTATCATTGTAGCTCGTGATGCAACCATGATTGTTAATGGAACAGCTAGCTCAGATCCAGAAGCTCTTGAAGGGGAAGTAATCTTTGAGGGTGATCGCTTGGAGCCTTTGTATAATGACATTCCAGGTCAATGGGGTGCCATTTGGCTAACCGCTGGAAGTACCCAACACAAGTTTAATCACATCACCATAAAAAACGCAACAGTTGGTGTTTTAATGGATTATAACGATGAAAGTGCTAGCCCCACATTAACGCTTAAAAACGCAAAAATATACAACA
>JAHEKR010000040.1:13996-22525 GCA_024638225.1 Flavobacteriaceae bacterium | reverse complement strand
ACGCTCAGTTGCCTTTTTTTGGGCGTAAATCGCTTGATTCGAGAGCGCAAAGACCAACACAAACACAACTATCCGTCCAAAAGGACGAAAGGCCTGGGCGTGGTAAATTCGTGTTTTATTGTTCATAGAGCGCTTGTTCTTTTTTGGACAGTGACTTTTTTCTGTAGGCGCGTGTATTTGCTTCCTCTTTTTTTACATTGTCCAGGTGTGGATCGGTCCATCTTGGTGCAACTAATCCAGCATTCCAACTTTGGTATAAGGTAAGCAATTGAGCCACAACTTCTGGATGATCAGACGAAACATCCTTAATCTCTTGGCGGTCTTGTTCTAAATCAAAAAGCATGGTTTTGTTTTTGTACGCACTTTTGATCAGTTTAAAGATTCCTTTTCTTATGGCGTATTCTTCGCCATTTGCCACACGCCAGTAAAGCGTTCTTTCTCTTTTTTGAGTAGTATTTTCAATTAAAAGTGGTATTAAATTAATGCCGTCCAGCTTGTCGGTTTCATGGACCTCAATTCCTGCTGCACCCATACATGTGGCAAATAAATCAAGTGAAATCATGGGTTCGTTGTAGGTTTTTCCTTTTGGCAGCTTTGCTGGCCAAGAAATGGCAAAAGGCACCCGAATTCCTCCTTCAAATAACATTCCCTTGTGTCCGCGGTAAGGACCATTGTTTGCCGCATCTAAACGTCCTCCATTATCACTTAAAAAAACAATCATGGTGTTGTCTCGAATATTCATGTCGGTAAGTAAATCTACCAATTGACCTACTCCTTTGTCAATTCCTGCAATCATGGCTCCGTAAACACTGCGCTTACCGTACTCAATATGCGCTGTTTTGTTTAAGTATTCTAGGGTGGCGTGGTCAGGGCTATGAGGCGCATTGTAGGACAAAAACATAAAAAAAGGAGTATCCCCATTATTTTTGATGTTGGCCAAAGCCTCTTGTGTAAAGTCATCTGTCAAATACGTTAAATCGCTTGCTGCTATCCTTTGGTCGTTGCGTTGTATTTGCATGCGGTCCTTGTTTTGTGGAAACCCCCAAAAATTCATATTGCCACCAGAAAAACCAAACCACTTATCAAATCCCCGATTGTGGGGCAACAGCGAAGGGTGATTCCCCAAATGCCATTTACCTATGGCATAGGTGTTATACCCTGCCGCTTTCATTTTTTGGGGTAAAAATATTTCGGTTGCCGGAGTGCCCATGCTCGCGTCTTCGGGATCAAATGGAACATTGTGTTCATGCCCAAAACGTTGCTGATAGCGACCTGTCAGCAGACCGGCCCTTGATGGGCTACAATACGGATGGGATACGTACCCATTAGAAAACACTATTCCTTGCGCAGCAAGCTGATCGATATTGGGCGTTAAAATGTCCGTTGAGCCATTAAAGCCTACATCCTGAAAACCCTGATCATCGGTCAACACGATTATTATGTTGGGCAGCCCAGCATCCTGCTTTTTTGAAGCAGTTTGTTGTGTACAACTACTCACCAATAACGCAAACAACACGAGCTGAAGTTTCATGGGTTATGGACTAGTTCAAGAAAAGTTCAATAACAGGTATTTCCACGTCGGGTTTGCGAACGGGGATTGTGATTTTAAGACCGTCATCGTCTTTTTTTACATCATCAAGCCACGCACCTTTTTGTGTTCCAAGTTTCAGCTCAGAGGCATCGTTTAGAATTTGCGCGTACTTAACCTTACCGGCTAAACCAGGAAGGTAGATTGTTTTAAAGGGCCACTCCAATACATGAACATACAGCCTATTGGTTTTTGGGTTATAGGTCAAAAGGCAATTCGCTGGTGTTTCAAATTTTTCTGGCGCTGCTGTACAGCCATATATAGCACGACTGTTGTATTTCATCCATTGATGCGTAGCCGCCAAACGGGTAACAGCCTCGTCTTGTATGACGCCTCTAGCCGTGGGCCCTACGTTTAGGAGTAGATTTCCGCCTTTGCTCACCGTTTCAATGAGCATCACGATAGTTTGCCTCGGGCTTTTCCATGTGTACTGGTCTCTGTGATAACCCCAAGAGCCCGAAAAAGTTTGACAGGTTTCCCAAGGTACTTTTTCTCCTTGGTACGTCACCCAGTTTTGAGGCATAAACTGCTCTGGGCTTTTGTAATCCCAGCCACCTTCTTCCTCCAAATCTAATCGATCATTTAAGACAATATTGGGTTGAAGCTTCCGAATTTGCTTGTAGAGTGCCTCCGAGTTCCAATAGCTTTTTCCTTTGCCGTTTTTTTTGTGTGGATAAGAAAAATCAGCAAACAACACATCTATTTGTCCGTAGTTGGTCATGAGTTCTGTAAGTTGATTAATTAAAAAATCTTGAAACCGCTTTTTGTTCCGGTTTTTGTCTTTTGCTATTTCCTGCTGTTTGTTTCGTTCTGGATGTATGTGTTCGTTCACCAAAAAATCAGGGTGATGCCAGTCAATTAGCGAGTAGTATATGCCAATACGGATATCCTCAGCCCTAAAGGCGTCTATTAATTCTTTTAAAAGATCTCTTCCTATGGGCGCATTTGTCACTTTATAATCGGAATATTGGGTGTCGTACATCGAAAAACCGTCGTGGTGCTTTGCCGTAAAGACAACGTATTTCATTCCTGCGTCTTTGGCGAGTTTGGCCCACTCTTTGGGGTTGTAGAGGTCTGGATTAAAATAGGAGGCGTATTTGGCGTATTCCTTTTTTGACATTTGCTCGTTGCTCATGACCCACTCGTGGCGAGCAGGCAAGGCGTACAAACCCCAATGGATAAACATCCCAAAGCGTGCTTCTGTCCACCATTGCATGCGTTCGGCTTTTTCAGCACTAAGCGCAAACTCTTTGTGTTGCTGTGAAAATAAGGGAGCGGTCGATAAGGTAAAAAGTAAACAAAAGTGGATAATGTGTCTCATTGTTGCAAATTGAATGACCAAAATTAATTTCCTTAAATGAAAAAACTACCCATAGATGTTCCATGTTCTATAACAAATGTTTAACCCAAGCTTCTCCCCATTAACTATTGCCTATTCACTATTGCCCAGACCAAAGGGCAAAAAGAAACTCCCCTTGCGGGGGGCTACTCTCCCATTGTTGTAAAAATACAAAAAAAACAGCCTGCCGGCTACTATTTACTTTTGCTCCAAAGCTTCTATACGGGCTTTTAACGCTTCATTTTCTTCTTTAAGTTCCTGAACAGCGTTTACCAATGTCCATAAAATTTCGGAGCTATCAAACTGCTTTTTGTCCTGTATACCGCTGTTTGCACTATCGTCAAAATCGGGAACTATACGCGGGAGTACCTGTTCTACTTCTTGTGCAATAAGCCCAACAGAGTTATTTCTATTGGTGTAGGTATTTTCATACATTATAGACAAACGAAGTATTGGTTAAAAAAAAAGGAATGGATGTTGTACTAAAAATGAATTAACTGTATATTTGCCATCCGTTTGGAAACCACTGACGAAAATCGTGTATGTCTCCTAACGCAACATTTAACCCATAATTTTATGGAATCTTTAGTTACGTTTGTTCAAAACGAATTTGTCCCCAAAAAAGAATTTCCCAGTTTCCAAGCTGGAGACACAATCACCGTTTATTACGAAATTCGCGAAGGCGAAAAAGTGCGTACCCAGTTTTTTAAGGGTGTTGTCATCCAAATTAAAGGTACGGGTGCCACCAAAACCTTTACCATTCGCAAGATGTCTGGAACTGTTGGCGTAGAGCGTATCTTTCCGATGAATCTTCCGGGTATCCAAAAAATTGAGGTCAACAGCCGGGGTAAAGTACGCCGTTCGCGTATTTATTACTTCCGAGACCTAACCGGTAAAAAAGCACGTATCAAAGAGCGTCAAAAAGGGTAACCCCTGACACAATCAATGCAACCACCGCGGTCTTTACAGGTCGCGGTTTTTTATACCCAAAAAAAAGCCCCATACATGCGGAGCCTTTTTCATTTCTGATACCTATTGCTTGTATTACAAGCGCTCGATCGATATCATGTTGTTGTAACTTGAACCAATGATGATACTCACCCTGTAGCGCTGAGCTCCTGTGCCTTCATCATTAAATAAAATTTCTTGTGTGGAAAACCATGCGTACCAAATGAAAGCCCACTATTCCAATACGTCCAAGTGTTGGTAGCAATAGCTTGAGACTGTCGACTGTCGTGTGATTGGCAAGTGTAGCGCACCGCAAAAGAGTTAAAATTACCTTTACACAAAGCGAGCTAGACTAGCTGTACGAGTGAGTGTTGGGGAAACTTTATGCGGATTATTTTTCATCAATTAAGTAGGTTAGTACATGGTTTTTTTAGGAATATTTAAAATGGAATTATCATATTATTGTCAATAAATAATAATAAAATCTCATTATTAAGTCAAAAATCACCAACAAATTTATATAAAAATAATCTAAATACAAATTATATTGAATTTATCATAATCTTAAATTTAAATAATTTTTTGCTTTTGTTTTGTTGTTTACGAATTTTTATACCGCAGTTTTATTATCGGCGATTGGGGCGTATATTTGCGACCATTTAAATAATCGAAATGGCCAAAATACCTGTCGCAAACCCAGTAGTAGAAATGGATGGAGACGAAATGACACGCATCATTTGGGACTTTATCAAACAACAACTTATCCTTCCCTACCTTGACGTTGAGTTGCTTTATTATGACTTAAGCATAACATCAAGAGATAAAACCAATGACCAAATTACCATTGATGCTGCGGAGGCCATTAAAAAATACCACGTAGGGATTAAGTGTGCCACCATTACGCCAGATGAAAATCGGGTAGAAGAATTTAAACTAAAAGAAATGTGGCGCTCGCCCAACGGGACCATTCGAAATATTGTTGGAGGTACGGTTTTCCGCGAACCCATCATCATGAGCAATGTACCGCGCTATGTTCAAGGTTGGACACGACCCATTTGCATCGGACGCCATGCCTTTGGCGATCAGTATCGCGCTACCGATACGGTCATTAAAGGCAAAGGGAAACTCACCATGACCTTTACACCCGAAGATGGCAGTGAAGCACAAAGCTGGGAAGTTTACGATTTCCAAGAAGGCGGTGTGGCGATGAGCATGTACAATATCGACTCCTCCATATACGGATTTGCACGCTCGTGTATGAATCGTGCGATTAGCAAAAAATGGCCGTTATACTTATCGACCAAAAACACCATCATGAAAGCCTACGATGGGCGTTTTAAAGACATCTTCCAAGAGGTATTTGAAAATGAGTTTATCGATCAGTTTGAAGCCTTAGGCATTACCTACGAACACCGTCTCATCGATGATATGGTGGCCGCTGCCATGAAATGGAGTGGTGGTTTTGTATGGGCGTGTAAAAACTACGATGGCGACGTACAATCGGATACAGTGGCACAAGGATTTGGATCACTAGGCTTGATGACTTCTACTCTAGTCACGCCTGATGGCAAAACCCTAGAGGCAGAAGCGGCACACGGAACTGTAACACGTCATTACCGACAACACCAACAAGGCAAAGAAACCTCCACCAATCCCATTGCATCTATATTTGCTTGGACACGTGGACTAGCACACCGCGCTAAGCTAGACAACAATCGAGAATTGGCTGAGTTTTGTACCACGCTTGAAGAAGTCTGCATCCAAACGGTTGAAGGTGGTCAGATGACCAAGGATTTGGCTATGTTGATTCACAAAGAGGAAATGACGCGTGAAAACTACCTGACTACGCAAGAGTTTCTGGCTGCTATCAAAGAAAATTTAGACCAAGCGCTGACAGCTTAATTGCGTTGTGTATCTTCGCAAAAAAATTGCCTTGACCCGCTACATATTATTTTGCGTGCTCAGTGTACTTAGCTATGTACATGGGCAAAGCTACACGCTAAGCGGTACGCTCACAGCAGCCGATACACAAGAACCCTTATTGGGTGTAACGGTTTATGCAGAAGGAACAAGCAAGGGAACTGTAACCAACAATTACGGTGTATATGCATTAATCCTCCCTAAAGGAAACTACCGTATTGTATATCAAAATTTAGGGTTTAGTCCACAAGTATTAACATTGTCCTTAAATAAAGACCAAACACGCAACGTAGCCCTCCAACCCCAGCAAGAAGAGCTTGATGAGGTTGTTGTGACAGAAGACATTGAACGAATCCGACTGCGTTCTCCTGAAATGAGTGTAAACCGTCTTTCTGCGCAGAGCATTCGACAAACCCCTGTAGTGCTCGGTGAATCTGATATTCTAAAAACCATCCAATTACTCCCCGGAGTGAGTAGTGCTGGAGAAGGTGCTTCAGGCTTTAATGTGCGTGGAGGCGGTGCGGATCAAAACTTAATTCTTCTCGACGAGGCAACCATTTTTAATTCTTCGCACTTGTTTGGTTTTTTTTCGGTGTTTAACACCGATGCTATTAAAGACGTACAGCTTTACAAAGGAGGCATGCCAGCCATGTATGGCGGGCGGGCCGCTTCGGTACTCCGAATCGATCAAAAAGAGGGTGCCAAAGACCGAATTCGTGTCAATGGAGGAATAGGTCTGGTTTCCAGTCGCGGCTTGATTGAAGGGCCTTTGGGAAAGGGCTCTTTCTTATTTGCTAGTAGAGGGACCTATGCGCACTTGTTTCTCAAAGCACTTGATGAGCCCAACTCAGCCTATTTTTATGATCTCAACACAAAAATAACATTGCCGATAAACAAAAAAAATCGATTTTTACTTTCGGGCTACTTTGGGCGTGATGTAGTGTCTTTTGACAGCACCTTTAAAAACACCTATGGCAACACGGTCGTTAATGTACGCTTAAATACCCTTTTTTCGAATCGTGTTTTTGGGAATCTATCTTTGATATACAGCGATTACTATTACGGATTGGCACTTGATTTTGTAGGCTTTGATTGGGATTCAGGTATTCAAAACCTCAATGTCAAATACGACATCAATTACACTGTTTCGGAACGACTTAAACTAAATACTGGAGTTCAGGCAACCTACTACAGCTTTAATCCTGGCTTTATCCGACCACTAACTCCTGAGTCGGGCTTTGTTGATAATCAACTTCAAAAAAAATACGCAGCTGAAGGCTCTTTATATCTTGATGTTTCACAAGAGTTGTCTCCTGCCCTAGCCATTCGCTACGGAGTGAGGGTTAACCAATTTAATCGCCTAGCACAATCTGGGCTATTGCGTTACAACAATGACGCGCCAATAGAGTTTAATCAAACTTTAAACATTTACCAACAAGGCGAAGCTCTTGGGTTTTTTGAAAAAAATCAAAGTACAGCAAAATTTATCAATGTAGAACCTCGTGTGACGCTAGCCTACCGAACACAAAAAAGCGCATGGAAAGCCAGTTACCAACGCGTACATCAATATCTACATCTAATATCAAACACCACCTCACCAACACCATTGGACGTTTGGACTACCAGTGGAAAGTACCTAAAACCGCAGCGAGCAGATCAATGGGCAGCCGGGTTTGCCACAGAACGTGCCAACGGAAATTCATTTGAAGCAGAAGCCTTTTTCAAAACAACCCAAAACCGTTACGATTATATCGACGGAGCAGAATTAGTTGCCAACGAAGCCTTAGAACAAATACTCCTTGCAGGTGAAGCCAGAGCCTACGGACTGGAATTGCTGTTCAAAAAAACAGAGGGTAATATAACCGGAATTGCTGCCTATACCCTATCTAGAGCAGAACAACAAACGCCAGGGCTTAGCAAAAACGATCCCGGAATAAACAAAGGAATGTGGTATACCTCAGCTTATGATAAGACTCACGATCTAAGCATCAGCCTAAACTACAAAGCGAGTAAACGCTGGGAATGGAATGCTAACTTTATTGCGCAAACAGGACAACCCATCACCTACCCAACGGGACAATATTCGTTTATGAATGCGCGTATACCCAACTACGGCACGCGAAACGGACAACGACTACCTAGCTTTCACCGCCTAGATGTAGCTGCTACACTAACACCATCAAAAAACGCAGCCAGGAAAGTTAAAAGGAGTTGGGTGTTTGGCCTGTACAATATCTATAACAGAAAAAACGCTTCGACAATCAGTTTTAGGCAAGATGCAGAAACAGGAAAAAATCAAGCCTATCGTTTGTCCATTTTTGGTATCGTACCCTCTGTAACCTATAATATCCGCTTCTGATGAAAAAACGACTTCTTCTCTTTGGAATCCTTATGTGGACAGCTTGCGAAGACCCGATAACACTTTCGCTTCCAGCTGCGGAGGATAATGTGGTGATTGATGCCACCCTTTGGCGCCCTGTTGGTGAAAAATTAGGTACACTAGAAGTGTATCTTTCAAAAACCGCGGACTTTTACGCAGAAGAAGTAGCATTTATTCGTGCTGCTCAAGTTAGTCTAGAGATTGAGGGAGTTATCCTTGAAGCCACTGAACAAAAAGATGGCTTTTACAACATCGAAAATATTACAGTAGATCCGGACAAACAATATACGTTACATGTTAGGGTTGGTGACATCGCCTTCACGTCTAGTGAACACTTAGTACTATCCACCACTA
>JAHEKR010000040.1:0-13986 GCA_024638225.1 Flavobacteriaceae bacterium | reverse complement strand
AAGAAACAGAAGTAATTGTGCAGTTCACCGATCTGCCTGCTGAAGGCAATTACTACCTGATGGACTTTGGATACAACAATTTATTTGTTACCCGTGATGTGTTTTACAATGGCAATCAACTGACCTTTTCTTTTTTCTACGATAAGTATTTTCCAAAAGAAACACCAACCCCAATTCATTTAATGGGTGTTGATAAAGACTTTTACACCTACATGCAAATTCTTATATCCCACGCGGGACAGGACGGTGGCGGGCCCTTTGCCACAGCCAAGTCAACCCTACGTGGCAACATCCAAAACACTACCAATCCCGATGCTTTTCCTTTGGGCTATTTTCGCGTAGTTGAGCGAGATACCTTTATCTTTACGGCCACGGACAACTAAATGAACAAGAAAAACCTTTTTCGAGGCATTCGATCCATGGCTTATGCTGTAGTACTGGCCTTTATCGGGCCAACAGTACTTACATCGGCCTTTAAGAACCAAGAACATGTACTCTATATTCCAGTACTTGGAGCAGCTATTTTAATTTGTTTGGCGTCAATTGGATTGGGTTTTCACGGAATAAGACTGTTGGTAAAGGGGCTTTTTGGTGAAGAATAATTTTACGAAACTAAATTGCGGCGATAAAAAAGTGCTTGACCTCTGCCACAATCCGCTTATCTTTGCTGTCGCATGAGTACAACAATCGATATTCGTTTGCCCGATGGGGCGATCAAACAAATGCCAAAAGGCAGTACCCCTTTGGCTGTGGCGCAATCCATTAGCGAAGGCTTAGCACGTGCCGTTCTATCGGCATCCTACAACGGCACCACCATTGAAAGCAAAACCCCGCTTATTGAAGATGGTGATTTGGTTTTGTACACATGGAATGACGCGAATGGGAAGAAAGCTTTTTGGCATTCAAGTGCGCATGTACTGGCACAAGCACTCGAACAACTGTATCCTGGGATTAAGCTAACCATAGGTCCAGCCATCGACAGTGGATTTTACTACGACATCGATGCTGGAGAATACAACATTTCCGAAAAAGATTTACCTACAATCGAAAAACGTATATTGGAAATTGCGCGTGGAAAACACGACTTTCACCTGCGTGAAGTGAGCAAAGAGGATGCACTCAAGTTTTACCAAGACGCAGATAACTCCTACAAAACTGAGCTTATTGAAGGCTTGGAGGATGGCACTATCACCTTTTGCGACCATGATGACTTTACCGATTTGTGTCGAGGTGGGCATATACCAAATACAGCTACAATCAAAGCAGTCAAGCTAACCAATATTGCGGGTGCTTACTGGCGTGCTGACGAAAAAAACAAACAACTTACCCGTATTTATGGGGTTTCGTTTCCCAAGCAGAAACTCCTTACCGAGCACTTAGCGCTGTTGGAAGAAGCCAAAAAGCGCGACCACCGCAAACTAGGTGCCGAACTTGGATTATTTACTTTTTCGCAAAAGGTAGGACAGGGCTTACCGCTTTGGCTGCCCAAAGGGGCAGCACTGCGCGAGCGACTCGAGCAGTTTTTGCGCAAAGCGCAAACCAAAGCGGGCTACGAGCAGGTTGTTACGCCACACATTGGACAAAAGGAACTCTACGTTACATCTGGACATTACGAAAAATACGGTGCCGACAGCTTTCAGCCAATTAACACCCCTGCCGATGGAGAGGAGTTTTTGCTAAAACCGATGAACTGTCCGCATCACTGCGAAATATACAACGCTTCTCCATGGAGTTATCGCGATCTTCCCATAAGACTAGCCGAGTTTGGAACAGTATATCGCTACGAACAAAGTGGTGAATTACACGGGCTAACACGTGTACGTGGATTTACGCAGGATGATGCACATATATTTTGTACACCCGAACAACTGAATGCTGAGTTCATCGGGGTAATTGATTTAGTACTCTATGTCTTTGGTGCCTTAGGCTTCCAAGACTTCAAGACACAAGTTTCTGTTCGCGATCCAAAAAAACCTGAAAAATACATCGGAAATCACAAATTATGGGACGAAGCAGAAAAAGCCATTATTCGCGCTGCTGAACAAAAAGGGCTGGACTATGTTGTCGAGGAGGGTGAAGCCGCCTTTTACGGACCAAAGCTTGACTTTATGGTCAAGGATGCTTTGGGGCGTAGCTGGCAATTGGGAACGATTCAGGTGGACTATAATTTACCCGAACGCTTTGATTTGCAGTACAAAGGAAGTGATAATAGCATGCACAGGCCCGTTATGATACATCGAGCTCCTTTTGGCAGCATGGAACGTTTTGTGGCAATTTTAATCGAGCATACAGCAGGAAATTTCCCGTTGTGGCTTACGCCCACACAAGTTCAATTACTGTGTGTTAGTGAAAAACATGAAAAATACGCCCAAAAAGTTTCAGAATTCTTAGAAAATAACGAAATTCGCGCCCTCGTGGACAACCGAAGTGAGACTATTGGTAAAAAAATTCGCGAAGCTGAAATGAGCAAAGTACCCTTTATGGGAATTATCGGCGAACAAGAAGCTGCGCAAGAAACAGTCTCAATTAGAGAACACGGAGGAAATGACCTAGGGACGATGTCTTTAAGGGATTTTGCCGCACTAGTCGAAAGTCGACAGGCAGCAGAAGTAAAAGTTTTTGAAACCAATTAAATTCGTTTGTTATAGCGATACGTAGAAGAAGAAGCAGAGGACCTGCTCGAATCATAAAAGAAGATAAGCACCGAATCAACGAAAAGATTCGCGCTGCTGAATTACGTCTGGTTGGTGATAATGTGGAAATGGGTGTTTATCCATTACCAAAGGCCTTAGCAAAGGCAAATGAATTGGAGTTGGATTTGGTTGAGATTTCACCCAACGCCTCTCCCCCGGTGTGTAAAATCATCGATTATAAAAAATTCCTTTACGAGCAAAAAAAGCGCGAAAAGGCAATGAAAGCAAATGCCTCGAAAGTGGTGTTAAAAGAAATACGGTTCGGACCGCAAACCGATGAGCATGATTATGAGTTTAAAAAGAAACATGCCATCAAGTTCCTTGAAGAGGGTGCAAAGCTAAAAGCCTTTGTGTTTTTTAAAGGGCGTTCGATAATTTTTAAAGAACAAGGCCAAATATTGTTGCTTCGATTGGCGCAAGATTTGGAAGAGTATGGTAAAGTAGAACAATTGCCAAAACTTGAAGGAAAACGGATGATCATGTTGATGAATCCGAAAAAATAAAAGGAAGTAGTATGCCTAAGATGAAAACAAAATCGAGTGCCAAAAAACGCTTTAAGCTAACTGGCACAGGAAAGTTAAAACGCAAGCACGCGTTTAAAAGCCACATATTGACCAAAAAGTCAAAGAAGCGCAAGCTTAAACTTACGCACAGTGGGTTGGTACACGAAAGTGATGCCGATAACATCAAAGAACAACTTCGTTTAAAATAATATTAACCTAAAGTCGGCTTAAAGAGACAATGTCCGCCTGCTTTACAATAGATACCTCATGCCAAGATCAGTAAATGCTGTAGCCTCAAGAGCTCGTAGAAAAAAGATTATCAAACAAGCCAAAGGCTACTTTGGACGTAGAAAAAATGTTTGGACAGTTGCCAAAAATGCAGTGGACAAGGCCATGCTCTATGCATACCGCGACCGCAGAAACAAAAAACGAAGCTTCCGTGCCTTGTGGATAACCCGTATCAATGCTGGTGCACGTCTACATGGAATGTCGTATTCTCAATTTATGGGTAAAGTAAGTGCACACAACATTTCACTTAACCGTAAGGTGTTGGCAGACTTAGCCATGAATCATCCAGAAGCCTTTAAGGCCGTTGTGGATAAGGTTAAATAAATCCTTTACTTATTTTTAGAATGGCATATCGTCATCTGACGAGTTGCCAAAAGCATCCTCAGGGTCAATTCGAGGCGTCTCCTCCTGTGCATTAATTTTAGATTGATATTCTGTAGTTGGCGTATCAAAGTTATCTAGATTGTCAAATTTACCTAGGGAACCAATGAACTTTAGTCGAATACTATCCAAACCACCATTACGGTGTTTGGCAATAATAAATTCAGCTTGGCCAGTAGCAGGACTACGTTCTTCATCATCCCACTCGTCAATCTTGTAGTATTCTGGGCGATAAATAAAGGTTACCAAATCAGCATCCTGTTCAATAGCCCCTGACTCACGAAGGTCAGAAATTTGCGGACGTTTGCTTCCTCCCCTTGTCTCAACGGCACGCGAAAGCTGCGACAAAGCGATAATTGGGATTTCTAATTCTTTGGCAAGCGCCTTAAGATTTCGGGAAATGGTCGAGATCTCTTGTTCCCGATTTCCAGCTTTACTGCTACCACCTGGTGTCATTAGCTGCAAATAATCAATCATGATAAGGCGAATACCGTATTGAGAGGATAAGCGACGTGCCTTTGCACGTAGATCAAAAATTGAAAGTGAGGGTGTATCATCGATAAATAAGGGCGCGTTTTCTAAATCCGTAACCTTGACATTGAGTTGTTTCCATTCGTGGTCCTCTAGCTTCCCCGTACGAAGTTTGTCTGATGTTAATCCAGTCTCCGAAGAAATAAGGCGGGTAATCAGTTGAACAGATGACATCTCCAAAGAGAAAAAAGCAACGGGAACATTTTGTTCTACTGCCATGTTCCGAGCCATGGACAAGGTAAATGCCGTTTTACCCATACCTGGTCGAGCGGCCACAATAATCAAGTCGCTGTTTTGCCATCCTGAGGTAATTCGATCAATTCCATAAAACCCAGAAGGAACGCCGCTCATACCATCTTGATTGGCAATTTCTTCAATTTTTTTCTTGGCCTGAATAACCAAGTTTTGCGCTGTGGTGGTTGAGGATTTAAGATTGCCTTGCGCTACTTCATACAGCTTAGACTCTGCCTTGTCAAGCATGTCAAAGACGTCCTTGGTTTCGTCATAAGCCTCCTCAATAATTTCATTTGAAATTTTAATCAAGCTACGCTGAATGAATTTCTGTAGAATGATACGCGCATGATATTCAATATGCGCGGATGAGGATACTTTTTTGGAAAGTTGAATAAGGTAAAAGTCACCACCAACTTGATTGAGCTTTCCTTCTTTTTTGAGTTGAGCAGAAACGGTCAAGAGGTCAATAGGCTCCGTGTTTTCGAAGAGTTTGACCATAGCTGAAAAAATATGCTGATGGGCCTCGCGATAAAAGGCCTCAGGATAAAGAATATCGATTACCTCATCTACTCCTTTTTTATCAATCATCATCGCGCCAAGCACTACTTCTTCGAAGTCGAGTACTTGAGGAGGTAGTTTTCCACGCTCTAGAGGAACTACAGGGGTAGTCGAAACTACAGCCGGTCTAGGGTTCTTTTTTTCCACGACACTAAACTAATCAATTGATAACTAAAATGAGAAAAAAACAGCCAACACAAACTGTTCAATTCATTGGTTTTTTTGTTAATAAGCCAAACATTATTCGGCATAAACACCCATAGCAAAAAACTTATCCATGCGTTCTTGTACTAACTCCTTGACTGATTTGTCTTTGAGCTCATGATACGTTTTACTAATCGTTTTGCGCACAGTGTCAAACATTTGCTCTCGTGCTGTGTGGGCACCGCCAACAGGTTCTTTGATAATGGCGTCAATTAGTTTTTGCCTTTTCATATCTTTTGCTGTGAGCTTTAGTGCTTCGGCAGCCTGCTCTTTGTATTCCCAGCTTCGCCAGAGAATTGACGAACATGATTCTGGAGAAATTACAGAGTACCACGTGTTTTCAAGCATAAAGATACGATTCCCTACTCCAATGCCTAAGGCGCCTCCAGAGGCCCCCTCGCCAATAATAACCACGATTATGGGTACCTTAAGTCGAGACATTTCAAGTATATTTCGTGCGATAGCTTCCCCTTGTCCACGTTCCTCGGCTTCCAATCCTGGATATGCACCCGGTGTATCGACAAAACAAACCACAGGAATGTTAAACTTTTCGGCAGACTTCATCAAGCGAAGTGCCTTGCGGTACCCTTCGGGGTTAGCCATACCAAAATTTCGATACTGGCGGGTCTTGGTGTTATAGCCTTTTTGTTGACCAACAAACATATAGCTCTGATCACCAATTTTTCCCAATCCACCAATCATGGCTTTGTCGTCTTTTACCGTGCGGTCTCCATGTAACTCTAAAAAAGTACCCGCTGTCAATGCGTTGATGTAATCTAAAGTATAAGGACGAGATGGGTGGCGCGAAACCTGAACGCGTTGCCAAGGGGTTAGGTTGGTGTAAATTTCTTTTTTCAACTCGAGTAAACGCTCAGAAATCTGGGCGCAAGTATCGGTGACATCTACTTCGCTTTCAGCACCGATTACTTCACATTTCTGTAACTGCTCTTCGAGCTCTTTTATGGGTTCTTCAAAGTCTAAATACTCCATAGGTTTCTAATTATCCTAAACAAATATATGCTTATTTACATTTCTAAGCAGTAGCTTTTTTGTTGTTTTTTCTACGCATTAACTTTAGCATACCGTTGGCCACAACAGCAATTAAGATACAACTCACACCGATATAGAAACTAGGGGGCATGGCTTCCTTTTCGCCAAAAACAGCATAAGCCAAAGCAATGCCGTAAACTGGCTCCATATTGATTCCCAACATAATCGAATAAGGACTTAAATGACGCATCACAACTATAGAAACTACAAAGGCATAGGAAGTACACACAAAAGCAAGAATGCACAGCCAAAACAAATCAAGCTGCGAAAGTGTAAAGAAAGAAAGCGTAAATGACCCTTGACAAGCCAAAACGACCGTTACTACCAAAGACCCGACTAAAAGCTCGTAAAAAGACAGAACATAAGGGTTGGTTTGGCTGACGTATTTCCCGTTTAGTAGTGTAAAAAATACAGCCAGTAAAGTAGAAATTCCAGCATATAAAAAACCCAGCAAGTGGGTGGTGCTAGTACCTAAAACTAACGCCAGCCCCAAAATAACGAGCAACCCAAACAGTACTTCATAGCCAATTACTTTGCGTCTGTAAAAAATAGGCTCAAGGAGTGAGGTAACAAATGCTCCAGAAGAAAGAACCGAAAGAGTGATGGATACATTGGACACCTTAACCGCTCCAAAAAAGCTGATCCAATGCAGCGCGATGAGCACGCCACTAACAAAAGCAACCCAAGCTATAGTTTTCGTAATACGAAAAGACTGCTTAGTAAAGTATAAAACTACACCCAAACCAGCAGTGGCCAGTGTCATGCGGTACCAAACTAATGGGATGGCAGAAATACTAATTAATGCGCCCAATACTGCTGTAAATCCAAAAATGACAACAATAAAATGAAAATGCAGTGTGCTTAGTAGCTTATCTCTTTGCATGACGAAGCAAATAAACAGATAAAATGGCAAACAAAAAGTTTGGTGTCCAAGCGGCAATCCATGGAGTGAAATTTGATTTTTCAACCATAACTTCAAAAATCTTATCGAAAAAAATGTAAAGGAAGGCGAGTATAATTCCCATGGCTAAATTGATGCCCATGCCACCGCGTTTTTTAAACGAGGCAACAGCCACGGCAATCAATGTCAAAATAAATGCAGACACGGGAATGGCCCAACGCTTTTGACGGACCAGTAAATGGCTGTTAATAAGGGGGCTACCATTGAGCTCCTCTTGCTCGATAAAATCATTGAGTTCAAAAAAGTTTAAGGTTTGGGCCTTGTAGTTTAGCGGAGCTAATTCATCCAACTCAAAAGGAAAAAGTGTGTCTAGTCTGGCTTCGTTACGAATAACCTCCTTATCTGCTGTAATGGTACGCTGAAAAAAGCGAGAGAGTCTAAACACGCTGTCTTTTTCTACCCACCGAATGTTCTGCGCTTGTATTTTATAGACGAGCTGATCTTCCTCAAAGTGCTCCCAAGTAAAATTGTATCCAATTTTTCTATTTGCGTTGTAATTGCTTAAATAGATAAAATCTTGCTTGTTCAGCTGTTTAAAAATATTGTCCGTTTGCCTTACTTTCCTATTCTTCTTGACATATTCATATTCAAAGGCATTAAAGCGCTCGCTTGCATTGGGTACCCAAAACATACTGGATCCGAATGCAAAAATGGCAATCACGGTTGCAGAAACCACAAAAGGTAATAAGTAACGATAAAAAGAAACACCCGAGCTTAAAATTGCTATTACTTCTGTATTGCTTGCCAGCTTTGAGGTAAACCAAATCACTGATAAAAACAAAAATATGGGGAAGAGCGTATAGCCAAACACCCAAACAAAGTTGTAGTAGTGGGATAAAATTTCAAATGTAGTAAGATCATGTTGTTTGAATTTATCGATCTTTTGGGAAAGATCGACCAATATACTAATGGGAATAAACATACCCAGCATCACCAAAAAAGTGCTCAAGTATTTTCGAATGATGTATAAGTCGAGTAGCTTCATTCTATAAACGCTTATCCATTTGGAGAACCATTTGGTTTTTCCAAGAGGCAAAATCTCCAGCTAAAATATGCTTTCTTGCTTCGCGAACCAACCACATATAAAATGACAAATTGTGTAAGGTTGCCAATTGTTTTCCGAGTAATTCGTTGGCAGCAAAGAGATGACGTAAATACGCTTTACTATAAGTACCATCAACAAAGCTACTGCCGTTGGTGTCTACAGGAGAAAAGTCATTTTCCCACTTTTTATTTTTGATGTTTATAGTGCCTTCTGAAGTGAACAACATTCCGTTGCGTGCATTTCGAGAAGGCATGACACAATCAAACATATCGACACCCAAGGCTATGTTCTCCAATATATTTATTGGGGTGCCAACACCCATCAAATATCGGGGTTTATCTTTAGGTAAAATAGAGCATACCGCATCGGCCATGGCATACATTTCTTCAGCAGGCTCCCCTACGGACAACCCACCAATGGCATTACCAGGTGCTTCTGTATGGGCAATAAACTCAGCTGAGCTTTTTCGCAAATCATCGTAAACGCTACCTTGCACAATTGGAAACAAGGTTTGTGCGTATCCGTATTTTGCTTCCGTCTGCGCAAATCGATCCTGACAGCGAATAAGCCAGCGGTGCGTCATATGCATGGATTTTTTTGCGTAATCATACGGACAAGGATACGGGGTACATTCATCAAATGCCATGATAATATCCGCCCCAATGGTGCGCTGAATATCAATCGCGTATTCGGGTGTAAAGACATGTTTGGAGCCATCAATATGGGACTTAAAGGTCACTCCTTGCTCTGTTATTTTTCGATTGTCGGCCAAAGAGTATACTTGATATCCTCCACTATCGGTCAATAAAGGTCGATCCCAATGCATAAACGAGTGAATTCCTCCCGCCTGCTCCAGTATGCTCATACCTGGACGTAAATACAAGTGATATGTATTGGCCAAAATTATATCAGGATTGATGTCTTGTGCTAGGTCTTGTTGATGTACTCCCTTTACAGTAGCAGCTGTTCCCACAGGCATAAAAATGGGTGTTTGTATTCGACCGTGATCGGTTTGGAGTTCACCGGCTCGGGCGCTTGATGCTTGGTCGTTTGCTTGTAAGGTAAATTTCACACGACAAAGATACACAAGATAAAGGCTAGCGTTTGCCAACATCTTGTTCATTATTTTTTTTAAATATTAATACAATATGAGTTTTAAGAAAAAGCTATGCATTATTTTTGTGAAAAATAGATGAATGGCAGCTACACCAACAATTGAAAATCTAATTCCACAAGTTCGTCGAGATATCCTCAGAATGGTGCACCAAGTTAATTCGGGTCATCCAGGAGGTTCGTTGGGCTGTGCTGAGTTTTTTGCGACGCTCTACACCGAAGTGATGGACTACAACACTGATTTTAGTATGGATGGTAAAAACGAAGACTTGTTTTTTCTTTCGAACGGACACATATCACCTGTTTACTACAGTGTACTGGCACGGAGTGGTTTTTTCCCCGTTGCAGAGTTAGCCACATTTAGAAAAATAGATTCCAGACTTCAAGGTCATCCAACCACACATGAAGGCTTGCCTGGCATTCGTATTGCTTCTGGATCACTCGGACAGGGGATGTCCGTAGCCATAGGAGCTGCACAGGCCAAAAAACTCAATGGAGATAGCCACATGGTGTATAGTCTTCATGGAGATGGCGAGCTACAAGAAGGACAAAATTGGGAAGCCATCATGTATGCAGGCGCCAAGGGTGTCGACAACCTCATAGCAACCATAGACTACAACAAACAACAAATCGACGGTAGCACAGATGATGTACTTCCTTTAGGTGATCTTCGTGCGAAGCTAGAAGCTTTTGGATGGTTGGTTTTCGATGTTTTTGAAGGAAATAATGTGGTCGCAATCAAAGACGGTCTAGACAAGGCCAAATTGGCTAGTGGGCAACAAAAGCCAGTAGCCATATTACTGCACACCGTCATGGGCAATGGTGTTGACTTTATGATGCATACCCATGCCTGGCATGGCAAAGCACCGAACGACGAACAACTAGCTATTGGATTAGCACAAAATGAAGAAACTTTAGGCGACTACTAATTATGGGATTAAACGAATATACATTTACCGAAAAAATCGATACTCGATCAGGATTTGGCGTAGGCCTAGCCGAATTGGGTGACAGTAACCCCAATGTGGTGGCGCTCTGTGCCGACCTAACTGGCTCGCTAAAAATGAATGCGTTCAAAGATGCACATCCCGAACGATTTTTTCAAATTGGAATTGCAGAAGCCAATATGATGGGCATTGCCGCTGGTATGACCATAGGCGGAAAAATACCCTTTACTGGAACCTTTGCCAACTTTTCTACAGGTCGTGTTTACGACCAGATACGACAGTCTATTGCCTACTCGCATAAAAATGTAAAAATTTGTGCTTCGCATGCAGGTGTTACATTGGGTGAAGATGGAGCAACACACCAGATTCTAGAAGACTTAGGTATGATGAAAATGCTTCCAGGCATGACCGTCATCAACACTTGTGACTTTGAACAAACACGAAAAGCAACGCATGCAATTGCAGCGCACAACGGACCTGTTTACTTACGCTTTGGTCGTCCTGCAGTGCCTAATTTCTCTAAAGATCTTCCTTTTGAAATAGGTAAAGGAATTGTACTTCAAGAAGGAACAGATGTAACCCTTGTAGCTACGGGTCATTTAGTTTGGGAAGCACTCGAAGCAGCTAAGCTACTTTACGGAATGGGCATTAGCGCTGAAGTAATCAATATACATACCATCAAACCCCTTGACGATGCGCTTATTCTTCAATCTGCTGCAAAAACAGGTGCAGTAGTTAGTTGTGAAGAGCACAATTATTTGGGTGGTCTAGGGGAAAGTGTTGCACGCGTTTTGGCGCAGCATCAACCCACACCACAAGCATTTGTGGCTACACAAGATACCTTTGGTGAGTCTGGAACTCCAGCGCAACTCATGGCTAAATATGGTCTTAATGCTGCGACTATTGTAGATCGAGCACAAAATATCATAAAGAAAAAGGGTTAATCCTTGTCTAAATAGTCTGGGGTACCGTCTCCGTCGGTATCGTCCGCCACTCCATCGTTATTGGCGTCGTATTCATCCTTAGTTAGGACACCATCATTATCGTCATCTACGTCTTGATAGTTCGGAACACCATCGCCATCGGTATCGTCATCAAAATAGGTGTCCATATCAACGTCTTCATCTATACTTGCGATACCATCTCCATCGTGATCGGTTGCATTATAGGTATATAAATCTACCGCAAATATAAGTGGTGAATATTCGGGAACAGATCCAGAGTTTTGGTTGTAATATCCCAAAGCAGAAGGCATAAATACAGCGGCAGAACCAAATCCATCAAACTGGTAAGTTCCATCAGCATTGGTCGAATAAGTACCCGGATTAATGTAGGGCATCAATGCACTAAATCCTTTTATATTTGACAAAGACTCGAACCAAATGGGTGTAGTACGTTCATCAAATTGATTCAAATTAAGTAACATGCCTCTGTAGGTGACAAACACACTGTCGGCTATAGATGGAGCTGTTTGATGCACGCCTTCACGGATTTTTAAAATATAAGCTGTGTGATCGTAATACACCCCTTCAGGGTCTTTTATCTGTACATTAATCTGATCTACCTGATCAGCGAGTGGCGTCTTATTTGCGTTCACTCCTTGAATGGTATCTATGGTAAAAGTTATCCGTTCATCACTGGCAGCAGCAGCGTACTCTTCGTAATTGTAAAAACGGCTTTGTAAAAAACTTAGTAATGAGTCGTTATCTATGGCACGCTGCTCGCTGTACTCTTTTGGAGGGGTATAAAAGCCTCTTTGCTGTTCTTCACAGGAGCTTATCAGTAGAAAAATACAAAAGAAACCAAAAAAATACGTTAGTTTGTTCATGGATAAGATTTACGGCGCAAGATACAATTTTCGTGCATTTTATCCTTAATCTATAAAAGATGCGTGTAGATAAGTTTTTATGGGCTGTACGGATATTTAAATCCAGAAATGCGGCGAGCATTGCCTGCAAAAAAGGCTATGTGCAGATTGCTGGTCAAAACGCCAAGCCCGCACGCGAAATATACGTTTCCGATACTATTAGCGTGAGGAAAAACCAACTGCGTATTGAATTGCAAATCTTGAATTTGCCCAAAAGTCGTGTCGGAGCAAAGCTTGTTCCGCAATACTGCAAAGACATCACGCCAGAAGAAATACGTGAACAACGCAATTCAGTAGTTGAGAACCAACGCCTGTCTAGAGTAAAAGGTGCCGGAAGACCCAGCAAAAAAGACCGTAGGGATCTAGAGGACTTTTTTGATGAGGACGCCTAAACATTATTGTGTAATTTCGTAGCATGAGTGAAGAAATTTTATCTGCCAAGCAAGTAGAACAGAAATTAGAACGAATTGCCTATCAAATTCTTGAAGCCAATAGCCAAAGTAAGGAAATTGTTCTTGCGGGAATCGTCGCTAACGGTTACGCCGTAGCCGAAAAAATAGCAGACTACATCAATCAAATTTCAGACAAACAAGTATTGCTATGCCAAATTAAAATGGATAAAAAGAACCCATTAAGTCCCATTCAATCATCGATAGAACTTTCCGACCTTGAAAATAAATCCATAACTGTAGTCGATGATGTTCTTCACTCGGGAACTACACTTATTTATGCTGTTCGTCATTTTTTGCAAGTGTCATTAAAAAAGTGCAAAACGGCTGTGCTAGTGGACCGAAATCACAAAAAGTTTCCTGTAAAAGCTGATTTTAAAGGAATTTCGCTCTCCTTTTCAATAAACGAAAATGTAGCTGTTCTTGTCGCCAAAGATGGCATCAGGGCGGTACTAGAGTAATTTTTTTAACTGCTCCAAGAGATTCGCCACGTCAAGCGAAGAAACATCAAGTTTATGGCTTGCTTGTAAATAAAAATTTCGTCGTTCAAATAAGTGCTTCGCAATAAACAGCTTTAGCTCCTCTTCCGTTTTAAGGTGTGCAATTAAAGGCCTGTCGAATCGGTGTAGAAACAATCTAGATGCTAGTGATTTTGGCGAAGCATCAAGGTAAAAGGTGTATGGAGTAGTGTTCTTGATTAAGCGCATATTGTCATGATAACAAGGTGTCCCGCCGCCCAAGGAAAGTACAGTAGGTGATTTTTTTTGAATCACTTCTTTAAGTGCTTGGTGTTCGGCCTCGCGAAAGGCTTTAACTCCTTTACTTTTGAATAACTCAGGAACTGTACATTGGTGTTTTTGCTCCAAAAAATAATCTAAATCAACAAAAGAATAGTCCAGCGTAGCGGACAAGGCTTTCCCAACAGTAGATTTACCGGAACCCATATACCCTAACAGTATGATTAAGTTTGTATTAGAAAATTGTCGCTGCATAGATTAAAAATTGTGCACTGCAAATTTAGGGGAATTTAATCTTTGAATAATCGTCAAAATGCGCCTATATTTGCAGCTTCAAAAATTGACTTGGTAGCTCAGCTGGTAGAGCATCTCCCTTTTAAGGAGAGGGTCCTGGGTTCGAACCCCAGCCAAGTCACACGAAGACT
>JAHEKR010000002.1:91807-93011 GCA_024638225.1 Flavobacteriaceae bacterium | reverse complement strand
GACGCCGAAGCCATTGAAAAAGAACTCACTATTCACGGCGATACAAGAATTGACCCCTACTACTGGCTCAATCAGCGTGATAACCCACAAGTAATCCGCTATTTGGAAGATGAAAACGCTTACACCAAGGCTATCTTATCCCCTACAGAAGAGCTCCAAGCAGATTTATTTGCCGAGATGAAAGCACGTATCAAAAAGGACGATAGTTCAGTACCGTATTTTCTCAATGAATATTGGTATATCACACGCTATGAAAAAGGAAAGGATTACCCTATTTACACACGGAAGCACCAATCACTGGATGCTGCTGAAGAGATTTTAATTGATGTAAATGAGCTGGCAAAAGACCTGGCTTATTGCCAAGTTTCTGGCTTGAGTATCAGTCCTGACAACACAAAACTTGCTTATGGAATTGATACACTTTCAAGAAGAATTTATACGATCAAAGTAAAGGATTTAACCTCGGGAGAATTACTTCCGGATGAGCTTAAAGGGGTAAGTTCCTATGCAACATGGGCATCAGACAATGCGACACTTTTTTACACTGCTAAAAACGAAGAGACGCTTCGTACAGATCGTATTTTTCGGCATGAGTTGGGACAGACGCAAGATCGTGATAAATTGGTCTTTGAAGAAAAGGACGAAACCTTTTACACTTTTGTATATCCGACAAAATCTAGAGAATACATTATGATAGGTTCTACCAGTACCATGACTTCTGAATATCAATTTTTACCGAGCTCTACCCCAAATGGTGCGTTTAGATTGATTCAAAAACGCGAACGAGGTTTGGAGTACAGTGTGGAGCATTTAGACGACCATTTTTATATATCCACAAACGAGGGGAATAGTACTAATTTTAGATTGGTTAAAGCTGCTGTTAAAAATCCAAGTAAAGAAAATTGGGTTGATGTATTGCCGCACCGCGATGATGTGCTACTTGAAGATGTGGATTTGTTTCGTGATTTTATGGTTGTGGCCGAACGGATTAACGGATTATTGAATTTACGTATTCGCAAATGGGATGGTTCAGCAGATTATTATTTAGATTTTGATAGCGAAACCTACACGGCCTCCTTGGGTACAAACCTCAATTTTGATGCGACAAGCTTCCGGTATAACTTTTCCTCGCTTACAACCCCATCAAGTGTTATCGATTATGATATCGAAACAAAAAAGTATGAGGTAAAAAAAGAGCAAGAGG
>JAHEKR010000002.1:0-91797 GCA_024638225.1 Flavobacteriaceae bacterium | reverse complement strand
CAAGAGGTGTTGGGTGGTACTTTCGATAAGCATAATTATGTATCCGAACGCCTATGGGCTACTGCTGAAGACGGTACACAGATTCCCATGTCTTTAGTCCGGCATAAAAAAACTAAACTAAGTCCAGACACTCCATTGCTACAATACGGTTACGGCTCGTATGGAAATACCATTGATCCATATTTTTCCTCTGTTCGTTTGAGTTTGCTTGATCGTGGTTTTGTTTTTGTTATCGCACATATTCGCGGGGGTCAATATTTAGGACGCCCTTGGTATGAAGATGGTCGAATGCTTCATAAAAAAAATTCGTTTACTGATTTTATCAGCTGTTCAAAATTTCTCATAGATAGCGGATATACTGCTCCAGCACATTTGTATGCTATGGGTGGTTCTGCTGGCGGCTTATTGATGGGAGCGGTTATGAATATGGCACCCGAGCTATACAAAGGAGTTGTAGCCGCTGTTCCTTTTGTTGATGTGGTAACCACTATGTTGGATGACAGTATTCCGCTTACAACGGGAGAATATGACGAATGGGGAAACCCCAATGAAGCGGATTATTACTATTATATCAAATCGTATTCTCCATACGACAATGTGTACATCACAGCATACCCCAACACACTCATTACAACAGGGTTACACGATTCTCAAGTTCAGTATTGGGAGCCTGCCAAATGGACGGCCAAGTTGCGTGATGTACATCAAGGAGAGAATTTAATTTTATTACATACCAATATGGATGCAGGGCATGGCGGCGCCTCAGGGCGATTTGAAGCACTTAAAGAGATAGCTATGGAATATGCCTTTTTATTGGCTTTGGAACACAACGAATTGTCAAATTAGCGGTTCATTTTATTGATTTTTTGTAAATTCGCAATCTAATTGTTCGCACCCAAGGTGCTACGATATGGCAACCAATAAGATAGAAGCATACCACAACGTTTTGGCCCTAATAGGCAACACACCTTTGGTGAAGCTAAACAAGATCACACATGACTTTGATGGAGCCTTTTATGCCAAAGTTGAGGCCTTGAATCCTGGCCATTCCAACAAAGATCGAATTGCACTTCACATTATTAACGAAGCTGAAAAGAACGGTATTCTTAAGCCTGGCTGCACCATCATTGAAACCACTTCTGGGAATACCGGCTTTAGCCTTGCTATGGTTAGCATCATTAAAGGATATGAATGTGTACTCGCTGTTACCTCTAAATCTTCCCCTGATAAAATCAATATGCTTCGCGCTATGGGTGCTAAAGTATATGTTTGTCCAGGACATGTAAGCGCAGATGACCCGCGTTCCTATTATCAAGTAGCGAAGCGGCTACACAACGAAATTAAGGGGTCTGTCTACATCAACCAATATTTTAATGAGCTCAATACTGATGCCCATTACTTTAGTACTGGCCCGGAGATATGGAAACAGACAAAAGGAAAGATCACGCATTTGGTAGCAGCTAGCGGTACGGGTGGCACCATTTCGGGAATTGGTCGTTTTCTAAAAGAACAAAATAAGAACATTAAAATAATAGGTGTTGATGCTTACGGCTCTGTTTTAAAGAAATATCATGAAACACAAGAGTTTGACGGCGACGAAATTTATCCATACCGTATAGAGGGATTAGGGAAAAACTTAATTCCAACAGCTACTGATTTTGATGTCATCGATCATTTTGAAAAAGTAACCGACGAGGAAAGCGCTCACGCTGCTCGTGATATTGCCAAAAAAGAAGGCTTATTTGTTGGTTACACCTCTGGAGCAGCGGTCCAAGCGGTAAGACAATTAAGTAAGACGGGAAAGTTTTTTGATAAAGATAGTTTTGTGGTTATTATTTTCTGCGACCACGGCTCTCGATATATGAGTAAGATATACAGCGATGACTGGATGCGCGAACAAGGTTTCTTTGATTCAAAAAATATCGAGAAAGAAAAACCAATCGAATTTATTCGTTAAATCTTTGCGACAGTATAGCGTCGAAACTCCTATATTTGGAACAACTTTAAAACCAATACTTTGACAACTGATTTGTTCGCCAAAATACGTGAAAATAAAGGGCCCTTGGGAAAATGGGCTTCAGTAGCGGAGGGATATTTTGCTTTTCCAAAACTTGAAGGTCCAATCGGAAACCACATGAAGTTTCAAGGCAAAGAAGTCATTACATGGAGTGTAAACGATTATTTGGGACTTGCCAACCACCCAGCTGTTCGAAAGGTCGATGCCGATGCAGCCGCAACCTATGGTTCTGCATATCCTATGGGAGCTCGATTGATGTCCGGACACACGCACTTACACGAACAACTTCAAAACGAATTAGCAGATTTTGTCGGTAAAGAGGCAGCGTACGTACTTAACTTTGGCTATCAAGGTATTTTATCTACTATCGATACCTTGGTATCGAAAAATGATGTCATTGTGTACGATGTTGATGCACATGCGTGTATTGTTGATGGCGTTCGTCTGCACGTCGGTAAACGATTTACTTTTAGGCATAACGACATTGAGAGCTTAGAAAAAAACCTCATTCGCGCCACACGCGTTGCCAAGGAGACAGGTGGAGGTATTTTGGTCATATCAGAAGGTGTTTTTGGTATGCGTGGCGAGCAAGGTAGATTGCGCGAAATTGCTGCCTTAAAAGAAAAGTATGGATTTAGATTTCTTGTCGACGATGCGCACGGTTTTGGTACGCTTGGTGCCACTGGTGCAGGGGCTGGAGAGGAGCAAGGAATTATGGACGATATCGATGTCTATTTTGCCACTTTTGCCAAATCAATGGCAAGCACTGGAGCCTTTATCGCTGCCGACAAAGAAATCATCGATTTTATGAAGTACAACATGCGCTCACAGGTTTTTGCCAAGTCGCTACAGATGGTGCTCGTTCAAGGTGCGTTAAAGCGTTTAGAGATGTTGCGGACTATGCCCGAACTTAAAGCTAAATTATGGGAAAATGTTCATGCGCTTCAAGATGGACTAAAAGAACGCGGGTTTGATATTGGTACTACACAAAGCTGTGTTACTCCTGTATACCTCAATGGAACTGTTTTGGAAGCGATGGTTTTGGTCAAGGATTTGCGTGAAAATCACGGTATTTTTTGTTCGATTGTGGTTTATCCGGTAATTCCTAAAGGGCTTATTTTACTTCGTTTAATACCAACATCTTCGCACACACTTGATGATGTAGCGAAAACATTAGACGCATTTTCTGCCATACGCGAAAAGCTTACTTCAGGTGTGTACAAGCGATTGTCTGAAAAAATGGGTGTAAAGGTAGACGCTTAGTCTTTATACATAGCGACAACGGGTTCTCCATCCAGACTTATATATCCGCGGAACATGCCTGGCGTATTAAAAGGCATAACCACATTGCCCGCACTATCTAGGCCAATAACGCCGCCAAGCCCTCCCTTTTCTTTGAGTGATGTAATAACATCGTTGGCCGCCTGATGGATATTTTGATTTGCATACTTCATACGCGCAGCTATATCATGGGCCACTACATAGCGTATAAAATATTCTCCATGACCGGTAGCCGAAATACCGCAAATTCCGTTTTCTGCATAAGTACCAGCTCCAATCACGGGGACATCGCCAATACGGCCATAGCGTTTGTTTGTCATACCACCAGTTGAGGTTCCTGCTGCAATATTTCCATCGGTGTCAAGTGCTACAGCCCCAACTGTACCTAGCTTATCTTGTTTCACTTCTTTCATTGATGCTTTTGCCTCTATGACTTTATCGTAATTCTTTTGAGTAAAAAAATAGGATGGTTCTACTTGTGTTAGTCCTTGCTCTATGGCAAATTCTTCAGCTCCTGTACCACTTAAAAAAACGTGAACGGACTTATCCAACACAGCGCGTGCAACCTCAATGGGGTTTTTAATCGTTTGAATTCCCGTAGCTGCACCAGCATTTCCGGTTGCACCGTCCATGATGGCACTATCCATTTCATTTTTTTCGTCATAGGTAAAAACTGACCCTTTTCCAGCGTTAAAAAGCGGTGAGTCTTCTAGGTGCATGATGGCTGTTTGAACAGCGTCTAAACTACTTCCGCCGCTACTGATGATAGCTCTTCCTTTGCGTAATGAGGTTTGGAGTGTTTTGGTTAGCTCTTGTTCCAAACTATCAGAAACACTCCCGCGCTTGATCCAACCAGCACCCCCGTGAATCACGAGCACTGCTTTAGGTTTTTCTTCTGGAACGGAACACTGGGTCATCATAAGCACTAAAATTAGCACCAATAAACTTCGTAAAGACATACACAAATTTTTACCAATGTAGGGAATAAATTAAATTAATTGCAAGACAAGCATGATGATGTTAACGAATAGTGCCCATAAAAAAAGGCGGAATACTTTTTTTACATGTATTTGCCCCAGTATTGCACCTAGGTACATAGTTGTTGCAGCGACACAGATAAAAAGCTGGACCATGTCCCAGAAGTCAGGTCTACCTTGGAGTAAAAAATAGATGGTGATTGAGCCAATGCAAGCTTGAAGAATGATACTTAGTGGTATGAGTTGGAAGTAATTTCCAGCAAAATAGCGATAGCCTTTTGTGAACATGATGTGTAAGATTTAGGTTGTATAAAAATACAAATTTTTCTAAAAAAGGAGATTCCCACGCAAAACCATCAAATTTTTCTATTTTTGTAAAAATTATAGGATGAGCCAAAAGCTACTACTTAGCAACGAAGACCTCCGCATCATCCTTTATCGTTTAGCTTGCCAACTTAAAGAAACCCACGATGACTTTGCCCAAACACTGCTTGTTGGATTACAACCTCGTGGTGTCCGCCTAGCAGAACGTCTAGTTCATATTCTTACTGACCACTATAAGGTGGCAAACCTACAATTGAGCAAATTGGACATAACATTTTTTCGGGATGATTTTCGAAGAGGGGATAAGGTGCTCAATCCAAATGCTAACATGATGGAAGCCAGTATTGAGAACAAAAGGGTTGTTTTGATAGACGATGTATTGTACACAGGAAGAAGCATACGTTCTGCACTTACAGCTATAGATTCATATGGGCGGCCTGCAGAAATTCAACTGTTGACGCTAATTGACAGACGTTTTTCTCGTCATTTACCTATTCAACCTGATTTTTGCGGTCGACAAGTAGATGCCATTCAAAATGAACGAGTGGTAGTCTGTTGGGAAGAAGAAGACAACGAAGATGCCGTATATCTTGTAAATAAATAATATGAGTGAACTAAGCGTAAAGCACTTACTTGGCATAAAATACCTTACCGAAAAGGATATTCACCTTATTTTTGAAACTGCTGCTCAATTTAAAGAAGTTATAAACCGCCCCATCAAAAAGGTACCTTCGCTTCGTGACATCACGATCGCTAACCTATTTTTTGAAAACAGTACTCGCACCAAGCTTTCCTTTGAGCTTGCCCAAAAGCGGTTGACCGCTGATGTAATCAATTTTTCTGCTTCGATGTCTTCATTAAAAAAAGGGGAAACACTAATCGATACAGTCAACAACATACTTTCCATGAAAGTAGATATGGTTGTGATGCGTCATTCTAGTGCTGGAGCTGCTAGTTTCCTTGCCAAGCACGTAGATGCTTCAATCATTAATGCGGGCGATGGTGCGCATGAGCATCCCACACAGGCACTTTTAGATACCTTTTCTATTCAGGAACGTTTGGGGGATGTGGCAGGCAAAAAAGTTGTTATTATTGGCGATATTTTGCATTCAAGGGTAGCCTTGTCTAATATTTTTGCCTTGCAAAAGCTTGGTGCTGAAGTCCGCGTATGTGGCCCGTCAACACTAATTCCCAAACATATCGATAGCTTGGGTGTTGGGGTAGAAACAGACGTCAATAAAGCTTTGGAATGGTGTGATGTAGCCAATGTACTGCGTGTCCAGTTTGAGCGTATGTCTGCAAGTTATTTCCCCTCTAATAGAGAATATGCCGCCTTTTATGGAATTACGCAACCCATGTTAGCTGCACTTGATAAGGAAATAGTCATCATGCACCCAGGGCCTATCAATCGAGGAGTAGAACTTTCAAGTGAGGTAGTCGATTCCCACCAATCCATTATCTTAGATCAAGTAGAAAATGGCGTTGCTATTCGTATGGCAGTGCTGTATTTACTCGCAGCAAAAAAGTAAGTATGCGCATAGAAAAGAAAGATCATACAACTGTTTTTTCGTGGGAAAAAGGAGACCCTAGGGGTATCGATTTTAAAAACCTCATAAAAGGGCATTACAAGTATGTATTGTCGCAAAACATAATTGTTGATTTAAGCTTGCGCTATCCATTATACGCCAATCAATTACTCGAATTTTCTGAATTGAGTAGCTACCACAAATCTGAGGCAAACAAGTCATTTGTTTTGGTGACGGGAAATTTATCAATAGACGATCTTCCTGATGAAATTTCTGTTACACCCACCCTTGATGAAGCCCTTGATCTTGTTGAGATGGAAGAATTTGAACGTGATTTAGGATACGAATGAACATAACAATCCTCGGATGTCATTCGGCTAGCCCTCATGAGCACAAAAACCCAACCGCTCAACTCTTGGATATCAAGGGGCATCGACTTTTGATTGATTGCGGAGAAGGTACTCAAGTTCAATTGAGAAAAGCCAAGGCCTCTTTTGTTCATATCAAGCATATTTTTATTTCACACCTTCATGGTGATCATTTTTACGGACTTCCAGGATTGATTTCTTCTTTTCGCTTGTTGGGTAGGGAAGCTCCTTTACACGTTTACGGACCCAAGGGAATCAAAGATGCAATTACCCTATTGCTTAAATTGGCGAATTCATGGACTAATTTCCCCCTGCATTTTCATGAGTTATCATCTAAAAAATCAGCATTGATTTTTGAAGATGAGCATGTGCAAGTGCATACCATTCCATTAATTCACCGCGTGTATACTAACGGCTTTTTATTTGTTGAAAAAGCTGGGAATAGACGAATTAATAAAGAGGCAATAAAAAAGTATACAATTGACAAAAGTCAGTTTCGACTTCTTCAGTTAGGGAAGGATGTCGTAGATAATGAAGGAAAAACAATTTTAAATAAATTACTTACCCTAAATCCACATCAACCAAAAAAATACGCTTATTGCAGTGACACTGCTTATAACCCAGCCATGATTCCGCTTATTAAAGGAGTTGATTTACTTTATCACGAGTCTACATTTTTGCAGCAACACGAACAATTGGCTACACAGACGCAGCACAGCACCGCTCAGCAGGCTGCCAAAATTGCACGTGATGCAGAAGTAGGAAAATTAATTTTGGGGCACTATTCCTCACGTTACAAAGACCTCTCCATATTTAAGGACGAGGCGCAACAATTTTTCCCAAATATTGTTTTGGCATCCGATGGACTGCAAATTTCTTAGCTCTAGCTTTATTTGTATTTTTACATCATGAAAAATTCCCTCAATGACTTGCGAAAAAACTACACAGCTTATCGTTTGGATGAACAGGATTTGCCCGACGCACCCCTAGATTTATTCAAGCAGTGGTTTGATGAGGTTTCACAAGCTGGTGGGGTAGAAGAAGTAAATGCAATGACGCTAAGCACTGTAGACAAACTAGCTGTGGTTAGAAGTCGTGTGGTGCTTTTGAAAGATATTGCTGAAGATGGTTTTGTTTTTTACACCAATTACAACAGTGATAAAGCACAAGCATTGGCGCATCACCCTGCCGTTAGTTTATCCTTTTTTTGGCCCAATGTTGAGCGCCAAGTTTTAATTTCAGGTATGGCTAAGCGTGCCAGTGACGCATTATCGGACGCTTATTTTTCATCCAGGCCACGCGGCAGTCAATTGGGTGCACATGTTTCTCCACAGAGTCAAGTTATCGAATCACGGCAAGTGCTTTCCGATCGCTTAAGCAAACTTACTGCAGTATTTAAAGACAAGGCGGTTCCTCGCCCATCAGACTGGGGCGGGATAGTCGTAGTACCCAATCGAATGGAATTTTGGCAGGGAAGACCCAATCGGTTACACGACCGAATTGTTTACATCAAATCCAATCAAGATTCTTGGACCCGTAATCGTTTGGCTCCATGAAAACTTGGATCATGATGCGTCATGGAAAATCCTCTTGGACGTACCCTGTTTCAGATCAAGACCGCCCACTTAGCGAACGCGGTATTAACGATGCACACCGAATGGGTGTTTTTTTATCAACCAAGGAGCTTAAAGTTGATGCGGCATTTACAAGCCCAGCAATACGAGCTGCCCACACCGCTTTGATAGTCACAAAGGAACTGGCTCTTCCCATGCATAAATTATCGATAAGTCCAAATCTTTACGATTTTGGTGGTGACGATGTTTTGGAGTTTATTCATTGCCTACCTGATACATATGAAACGGTCATTACCTTTGGCCATAATGATGCGTGTACGCGCTTAGCATGTAAGCTAGCTGGTTTTGAAGGGACAAATATTCCAACTGCAGGAATCGTATTTTTCCGCTTTGATGTATCTTTGTGGTCATCAATTCATTATGGGGAAGCCAAATATTACACCCCAAAAATGCACTAATATTTTGAAAAAACCTTTTGTAAACAGAGAGTTAAGCTGGTTGGATTTTAACAAACGAGTCCTTCAAGAAGCGCAAGACCCAAACGTTCCCTTGCTTGAGCGCATCCGTTTTATTGGGATTTTTTCAAATAATCTAGATGATTTTTTTAAAGTAAGATACGCTACGGTAAAGCGTATTGCACAAATGGAAGCTAAAGATCTTTCAGTGGAAGAAATCAACAAGGCAGAAAAACTGCTGCAAGAAATTACCGAAAAGACCATCGCATTACAAGATCAGAGTTTTGCAACTATCCAACAGATTACGAAAGAACTTCGTAAAGAGCAGATCTATGTATTAAATGAAAGTAATTTGGATAAAGCACATGCTGCATTTGTCTACGATTACTTTAATGAAAAAGTCAGTGCATCGCTTATTACAGTGATGATGGATGCACACACAAAAGTTCCAACAGGAAAAGGGAACAATGTTTTTCTTAGTGTTCGGATGCAACAAAAACAGACCCCTAATCCCTTATTTGCGCTTATTCAGATACCGAGTCATCTTGACAGAATTATTGTATTGCCTCCCCGTGGTGAGAAGCGCTATATCATATTACTAGACGATTTGATTCGTCACCAGATGCACCGTCTTTTTGAAATTTTTCAGCCAACAAATATTGAGGCGCATATGATCAAATTTACTCGTGATGCTGAGCTTGATTTTGACGATGATTTAAACAAAAGTTACGTCGAAAAAATAGCTTCGAGTGTTCGAGATCGTGGAGACGGTGACCCTGTTCGTTTTGTGTACGACAAAAATATAGCTCCTGAAACATTAGACTTATTGTTGGGAAAGTTTCATATAGGCACGCGTGACAGTATAATTCCTGGAGGGCGTTATCACAATCGAAAGGATTATTTAAAATTCCCCAGCCTAGGACGTCAAGATTTACTTTACGCTGCAAAGGACCCGCTTCCTATCGAAGGATTTTCCTTAGACAAAAGTGTTTTTGACCAGATTAGCAAGCGCGATTTTTTGCAATATTCGCCTTACCATTCGTTTGCGTATGTAGTCAAATTTCTACATGAAGCATCTCTAGATCCGAATGTTAAAAGTGTTTATATCACCATTTATCGACTTTCCGACACTTCGCAAGTGGCCAATGCGTTGATTCAAGCAGCAAGGAATGGCAAGCGCGTAACGGTTCAAATTGAATTGCAAGCACGCTTTGACGAAGCTGCAAATATTCGTTATGCAGAGTTGTTTAAAAATGAAGGCATTAACCTGATTTTTGGAGTTCCAGGCCTAAAAGTACATTCTAAAATTTGTCTTGTTCAGCGGCAAGAAAAAGATAAGTTAAAACGCTATGGATTTATTAGTACGGGTAATTTTAACGAATCAACTGCCCGTATCTATACCGATTACACCCTGTTTACTTCAAACCAACCCATCTTACGCGAAGTTAATCGAGTATTTACGTTTTTGGAGACTAGCTTTAAAGTTCCTGCGCACAAACATTTATTGATTTCTCCTTTTACTACTACCTCAGGTTTAAAGGAGCGAATTGATCGTGAAATCACGCATGCCAAGTCGGGTAGAAAAGCACTTATCCGAATTAAAATCAACAATATTACCAATTATGATATAGTTTCCTCTTTGTACGAGGCCAGTCAAGCAGGGGTTCAAATACGCATGATAGTTCGTGGCATTTGTTGCTTGGTACCAGGTGTAAGAGGGATCAGTGACAATATAGAGGTTATTAGTGTTGTTGATCGATATTTGGAGCATCCTCGTTTGGTTATTTTTGAAAATGACGAAAATCGGGACGTATTTATATCTTCAGCAGACTGGATGACCCGAAACTTGGACAATCGCGTTGAGGTTAGTTGTCCTATTTACGACAAAAAAGTACAGCAAGAAATTGTTGATGCTTTTGAGTTAAGTTGGAACGATAATGTAAAGGCTCGTTGGGTAAACCACGATACAAAATCTGAATACAGGACCGATGAAAAGACTGAATTGCGTTCTCAAGAAGCCATTTACGCGTATTATAAAACGAAACTAGACAACTCTTGAGATTATCCAAATACGCCGCAATAGATATAGGATCAAATGCAATACGGTTGCTGATAAGCAACGTAATTGAACGCAAAAACAAGCCTGTCATTTTTACAAAAAATGCGATGATTCGGGTGCCGATTCGTTTGGGCCAAGATACCTTTTCATCGGGATCGATTGGGATGCCAAACCAACAGCGTATGATTGACGCCATGCGTTCCTTTAAAATTCTTATGGGTATCCATGAGGTTTCTCACTATATGGCCTGTGCTACATCAGCCTTGCGCGAAGCCAAAAACGGAGCACAACTCATTGAGCGAATTTTTAAAGAAACTGAGGTAAAAATTGATATAATTGACGGAAAGCGCGAAGCTGAAATTATTGCACTTACCGATTTATACAGTGTTATAAAACCTCATAAATCTTATTTAATGGTAGATGTGGGTGGCGGTAGTACCGAGCTTACTGTTATCAGTCGAGGTAAAACGATTGCATCAAAATCTTTTAAAATAGGTACTGTGCGTTTGTTAAATAAAGTTGTGCAGGATAAAGAATGGGAAGCCTATAAAAAATGGATAGCCAAACACACGGAATCCCTTGAGCGAATTTCCCTAGTCGGATCGGGTGGTACAATAAATAAAGTGTTCAAAATGTCCGGAAGAGCAATTGGAAAACCATTATCCTACATATTGCTGACAGAACTCTATGAGGGCCTAAAAAAGAAAACAGCCAAGGAGTTACTCATTAATCTTCAGCTGAACCCTGACCGAGCTGACGTTATCGTTCCCGCTGTATATATTTATTTGTTAGCCATGAAACAAAGTAGTTCCAATAAAATATACGTTCCCAAAGTAGGTCTTGCAGATGGAATGGTCAAGCTACTCTACAAAGAGCTTCACTAATACTCTAGACCAAATGATTTTTTAAAATCATCAATAATCGGATTTTTTTTACTTAGTTCCTCATACTTGTCTTTGTTGGTGTAGACAAATTTCTTTTCTTCTTTGGTGTCAACATGAACCTGTAAGTTAATGTGGTCATTACGCAAATGCTCTCTAAGGTATTGCATTAGGGACTTGCTGTTCTTTTCTAGTTCCAGTTTATTGGTGTCGTTTTGAACGATAAGATGTATTTCGGTTTTATTTTTTAGTCTGGGTATATCCAAACCGAGAAGTGCAACCATATTTCGAGCGCCATTAACGGTCATTTTTTTGGTGTAATTGTTCCAATGTTGCTCCAAAAGTTCTTGAGTGACAACTTGAGATTGAATAGTTGTTTTGTCTTCCTTTTCAGTGTCTTTTTCTTGGTGTTCTTTTTGTACTCGCAAACTAGATAGCGACAATCCAGAAACTCCTTGGGCCGATAAGTCTAATTGGATTTCGGTTGCTTCAATAGGCTCCACTTTGGCAGGCTCCACTTGTGCAGGTTTTACTTCGGCAGGTCTGTCTGCTAATGAGGCAGACTCATTGGTCTGAGTGTTGTTGGTATTCTCTTTTGTTAGCGCTTCTTTTACAGCTGTTTCTTCCCTAAATGGTTTTATATAGGGTTTAGTCTTTTTTTTTTCAGCTTCGTTTATTGATGCCAGCTGCATCAGGCATAACTCGACCTGCAAGTTTGGATGAAGGCTGTTTTTATATTGCAGCGCATATGTGTTCGTTAAATCTAAGGCCGAAAGTAAAAACGAAGGACTAATACCTTTTGCTTGCTTCGCAAACATGGCAGCAGTTTCAGTTCCAACTTCGAGAAGCTTTAGCGTACCCTCATTTTGACACATGAGTAAATCTCGGAAATGCTTTGATAGGCCATTGATGAAATGATACCCATCAAATCCTAAATCAATAAATTCATTAAAGCGCAGGACAGCGTTATGTAAATCTCCGGAGTGTAGTAAATCAGTGATGGTCAGATAACTGTCATAATCTAATATGTTTAGATTAACCGAAACATGCTTTGCGCTAAGCTCATTTCCGGCATAGCTTACCATACGATCAAAAATAGAAAGCGCATCTCGCATGGCACCATCGGCTTTCTGTGCAATAAGGTGTAATGCTTCACTTTCCGCTTTTATTTCTTCTCGTGCTGCAATAGTTGCTAAATAGGCTTGTGCATCTTTAATCCCAATACGTTTAAAATCAAAAATTTGACAACGCGAGAGTATGGTAGGAATTATCTTTTGTTTTTCTGTAGTTGCCAATATAAATATGGCGTGTTGCGGAGGCTCTTCAAGGGTCTTTAAAAAAGCATTGAAAGCAGCTGAGCTGAGCATATGTACCTCATCAATAATATACACCTTGAATTTTCCTTTTTGTGGTGGGATACGTACTTGCTCGATTAGCGAACGTATATCGGCAACTGAGTTGTTTGATGCAGCATCCAATTCAAAAACATTGAAAGCAAAATCTTCGTTGGGATCGATAGTGCCATCACTGGAATTAATTTTTTTAGCAAATATGCGTGCGCAAGTAGTTTTCCCCACTCCTCTAGGTCCACAAAAAAGCATGGCCTTAGCAATTTTACTCTGGTCAATAGCATTTTGAAGTGTTTGCGTTATGGCTTGTTGGCCAACCACATCGGCAAATGTTTGCGGTCTGTACTTTAGTGCTGATACGACAAATTCACCCATGAGGTAAATATACACAAAGACTTTAGTTTTGCCCAGCAAGTTGCCGAATAATACTAGGGAATAATAACGTATTTTTGCCCAGCAGGCCACCTTATCGCTCCGCCTTGGCGGAGAGGAAAGTCCGGACACCATAGCGCAGCATAGCGGGTAACGCCCGTCGTTCCGCCCTAGGCGGGATAGGACCAGTGCAACAGAAAGCAAGTACAGTTCGGCTGTAGTGAAATCAGGTAAACTCTATGCGGTGAAACGCCATGTAAACCAACGTTTAGGGTAGCGCGCCCAAGTTGGAGGGTAGGCGGATTGAGCACTGTAGTAATGCAGTGCCTAGATTAATGATAAGGCACGACAGAATCCGGCTTATGGCCTGCTTTTTTTATTTGTTGGTGGGTATTTTCATGGCGTCAAAGAAATCCTCTCTTGGTTCCCAAAGTTCAACTGCATTTCCCTCTGGATCTAAAAGATGAATAAACTTACCGTAGGGGTACGAAACCATGGTGTCGATAAAGTCAACGCCAATTCGTTGAAGACGCATAATTAATTGTTCTAAGTTCTGTACCCTGTAGTTAAACATAAATGGTTTGTCTGAAGGATGAAAATAATCCGTATCACTTGGAAAAACAGACCAGTGCAAGTATTTTATTTTTGACGGATTTTGTGCGTTACGCATTTCGAAAGTTGCCCCATAAGGATTAAGGATTAACCCTAAGTTTCTGGCATACCACTCTTTAAGTTTTTCGGGCGCTTGCGCTTTAAAAAAAACGCCTCCAAGCCCTGTTATTTTTGGATTGCTCATGATGTTACGATTTGGTTTAGTTAAAATACGTAATTTTTGGCAAAGAGGCTTTTTGAAGTAAGGATAGTGTGTTTGGCCCCTCGTTAAACAATAAATCCAATAGCGAAAGATTTTTGATAAATCCGTTTTTTTGACTGAATACTTGGGTGTACGTTACGGGTGTATTTGGATGCTTTTTTTTTGCTTGTTGCAGGAAACGTATATCTAGATGAGAAGAACTTTGTTCATAACATTCTGTATAGCTAACACGAGCAGTTAGCCCTATGAGCAGACAAATAGTTGAAAATACAGCTTGGTTAAATGTGTATAGATGCGTGTATTTATTCACGTACAAAGCAGAAAATTCGTCTTCATAAAATTCAAAATAAGGAGAAGAACGATAGGCTGTCTGCAATGACTTCCAATGTTGCGATTGCCATGGGAAGCTATTGTCTACCAAAACATCCTTGTATTTTTGATGTCCCTCATATCCGAGATGCTTTACGGGGATGCTTAACATTAATTTGCCGTTTGCACCATGTATGTACAGTCGATTTCGTTGGGTTTGTTTTTGGTAGTTGTCTTGCTTTTCCAGTATGGTATGCTCAGCTTGTGCGATATAGGTCCACAGCGTTATGGAGCCTCCATAAGTTAATGGTGCTAGGAGCGAACTCATTTATTCCTTTTTTGTTCTTCTGCGGAATACAACAATACCTTGCCAAAGCACAATAACAGCCACAAAGTACCAGCGATAGGAGACAGGCTCTCCACTACCGCCAACAGTTGTAAACACCCGATCCCATCGAATACTCCAATTGCGTACACCATCCATCAAGTTCTCGATACTCATCCATATAAATACCGGCTTACCCACAATATGATCTTCAGGGACAAATCCCCAATAGCGGCTATCCTCCGAACGGTGGCGATTATCGCCCATCATCCAGTAGTAATTTTGCTTAAATGTATATGTGCTCACCAATTCTTCGTTGATTTTAATCTCGCCACCTTCATTGGATATCGTGTTATGTTCGTAGTCTTGAATAATTTTTTTGTACTGCGGCAGGCTTTTTTCCGTCAGGCTTACCATTACCCCCTTTTTAGGAATAACCAGTGGTCCAAATTGATCTTCATTCCAGTTGTAGCGCACGTTATTCGGAAAAAAACTCTGGTTATACGATCGTTCTTTGTTTATTGTCCGTTTCAAACTATCCAATGATAGTTTGTTTTGGATTTCTTGCGCTTCTTTAAGGGTCAGAAATAAACTTTTTTCTTTGTTGAGTAATTCTTTTGCCTGTATTCGTTGGCTTCGCACAATATCAATAGGTAGTCCCAAATGTCCAGTGGCTACCCGAAAATCATCGCGGTCGTTTTTTACAATAGTTAAGATATAGGGGCGAATACTATTGAGCATATTTTGGGAAATATTGCTAATAGAAAATGTGCGTATGATATCTTTGTATCCAAGACCCATAAGTTTTCGAGACGAAATACCCTCCTTTTTGTACGCTGTATACCCGTAAAGTGGTTTTGCTCTATCAGGCATAATGGATTTTTTGCCATTAATGTGAATAATGCCATCAATGATGGACAGTGTATCACCTGGTAGGGCAACGCAACGTTTGACGTAATTGGATTTCTTGTCTACGGGTTTATCTACACGCGCTTCTTTTTTGAAAAATTGTCGAACCGTATCTGCTGGCCAGCTAAATACTACAATGTCATTTCGCCTAATCTGTTGTATGCTTGGAAATCTTGAGTAGGGTAGTTGCGGCTTTTTTAGATAGGATCGAGTCTTGATTAGAGGTATAGTGTCGTGTACCATAGGAAAAGATACAACCGTTTGCGGTGTTCGTGCTCCGTAGTGAAATTTGCTTACCAAAAGAAAATCACCCACCAATAAAGACTTTTCTAAAGAGCCAGTGGGGATGATGTACGGTTGCATAAAATAAGTATGTACTAGAGTAGCAATAATGACTGCATAAATAGTTGACCCAATAAACTCCCCAAACTTGGTTTTCGAGGCAACAGTGCGATCGGGCTGATAATCAACTTCAGTTCCGTAGTTGAGATAAAAGCCATAAAAGCCTAAACTCGCCCATGCCAGAAAGGTATCCAGAAAGGAATCTTTTCCAAATTTACGGGCTGTTTCTACCCAAACAACGGGGAGCATTAATAAGTTTACTATGGGTATATACAACAACACCACCCACCAAGCTGGCCGTCCAATGATACGAAGTAATATAACAGAGTTGTATAGTGGTATGGCTGCTAAAACAGGGGAAAAGCCCGCTTTTTTAAAGAGTTTCCAAAGTTTGAGAAACATCAAAAGTTGACATGCAACTAAAAACAAGAGCCATTGTGAATACGTCATGCGTTTAATTTAGGGTTTTAGGGTTAATTTATATCGAGTACATCGCGCATACTAAAAATACCGCTTTTTCCTACAATCCACTCTGCAGCAAGAACAGCACCAAGGGCAAAACCATCTCGGTTATGCGCTATGTGTTCGATAGTAATATTATCAGTTTCTGAGCTATAACTTACTGTATGTGTTCCTGGAACATGCGGTGCTCTAATGGCGTTAATTGGCAAATCTTTAGTTGTCGCTTCATCGGCTAACTTCCAGCTAGATTGCTCGTAATGCGGTAATATGCCCTCAGCCAGCGTGATGGCAGTTCCGCTTGGCGCATCTAATTTTTCAGTGTGGTGTACCTCCTCTATAGCCGCGTGGTACTGTTTATGTGAAGCCATCATATACGCTAATTTTTCGTTGAGGGCAAAGAAAATATTTACCCCTAAACTAAAATTTGACGCATACAAAAAAGCACCTCCTTTTTCTTTGCATAGCGATTCGATAGAATCTTTCTGATCCAGCCAACCAGTTGTACCGCAAACTACAGGCACCCCTTGCTCTAAAGCATCTGTTATATTTTTTGTGGCAGCACTAGGGACACTAAAGTTAATGGCCACATCGGCGTGTGTAATGGAATCATTGGGGTTGTCCTTGTCAATTCTTGCGACAATTTCATGTCCACGTTTTTGCGCTACAGCTTCTATAGCTTTGCCCATTTTTCCGTACCCAAGGAGTGCTATTTTCATATCAAAAAGTTAAAGCAATACGCATTCCAGCAGAAGGCGTATTGACCGTTGTGTCCAAATAAGGTTTAAAACTCAGCTCACTGCTTACATTGTATTGTTTAAGGTGGGCATCAATATTAGCATCTAATATATTTAATAAATAAAAACCTATGATAAAAAGCATGGAACGATCTCTATTTCGCTTGTAAAAATCTTGCCCATCGATGAGGCGATCAGTACTTGCAATAAGCCCTTGAAACTCATCATCATTATATCCAGCAATACGTCTTTTGTAAGCTGTACGGTACCTGAGGTAGTTTTTTTGATTAAAATCGTAGGTGTATATAGATGCTCCAATGGCTCCGTAAACCAGAGGTATTTTCCAGTAACGCTTGTTGTATGCTTGTCCCAAGCCAGGAAGAACAGCAGAATAGAAGGCTGCACGAGCGGGACGCAAAGGATCCTCTTGTTCCATTTTTACAATATCGTCAGCTTTTATTTTTTGGGCATTACTTATACCCGAAAACAAAAGGAGACCAATAAATAAAGCTGCAACTTTCACGCACCTAATTTTTTACGAATGGTTTTGAATTCTTTTTCAGAACCAAAGGGGATGATGATTTTTCCACCGCCGGATTTATCTAAGGTAGTTTTTACCGATGCACCAAAGAATTCGCTGAAGGCATCAAGTTCACTTGCGGTAAAATCTGACTTTAGATTATCCTTGGACTTGATTCCCTTTGACTTAATGGCGTTTTCAGTAGCTCGTACAGACATTGCTGACGCAACAATTTTTTTATAGAGCTCGAGTTGCTGCTGCTTATCATCTAATCCTAATAGAGCGCGTCCATGCCCCATACTAATAAATCCATCACGTATACCAGATTGTATGATGGGGTCTAAATTTAATAGACGCAAATAATTGGTGACGGTAGATCGTTTTTTGCCTACACGCTTGCTTAACTCCTCTTGGGTAAGTTTAATTTCATTTAGCAGCCTATCATAACTCAAGGCAATTTCTATGGGATCCAAATCTACCCGCTGAATGTTTTCGACCAAAGCCATTTCAAGCGATTCTTGATCGTTTGCAACACGCACAAATGCTGGTATCTTTTCGAGACCAATCGATTGTGCAGCTCTAAATCTTCGCTCGCCCGAAACTAATTGATAGCCGTTTTTATCTTTTTTTCGGACCGTAATAGGCTGAATGACACCAAGTTCAGATATAGAATCAGCAAGCTCACGCAGCTTTTCAGGGTTGAATTGTGTCCTCGGTTGATTGGGGTTTACCTCAATTTGATCAAGAGGAACATCTATAATTTTCCCTTCTATACTGCCTTTTTGTTGGCTTTCATCTGATGGGAGTAAGGCTGATAGACCACGTCCCATGGCTTGTCTCTTTTTAGCTTTTGCCATTTCGCTTATTTTTATGAATCAACTCTTCTGCGAGTTTGAGGTAACTTGATGCTCCTTTGCTAGAGGCATCATAGTCAATAATGGTTTCGCCAAAACTAGGTGCTTCACTCAGCTTGACATTACGTTGGATGATTGTACTGAAAACCATATTGCCAAAGTGTTTTTTAACCTCGTCCACCACTTGATTAGAGAGGCGTAACCTTGAGTCATACATGGTAAGCAGCATTCCTTCAATCCCCAGCGATTCATTGTGGATTTTTTGGACGCTTTTAATGGTATTGAGTAGTTTGCCCAATCCCTCAAGCGCAAAATATTCACACTGTATGGGGATAATGACCGTATGCGCAGCTGTTAGTGCATTTAGGGTTATGAGTCCAAGTGAAGGAGCGCAATCAATTAATATGTAATCATACTTGCCTTCAATCGAGCTTAATGCCGATTGCAACATAGTTTCTCTATTAGGTGTATCTACCAATTCGATTTCAATGGCAACCAGATCGATATGCGCAGGGATAAGCTCTAGGTTTGGCGAATCCACCGCAACAATGGCTTGTTCTGGAGTTGATTCGTGTAACAGCACTTGGTAGGAGCCGTTGGAGACTGTGTTTACGTCTATACCTAGGCCCGAACTTGCATTCGCTTGAGGGTCGGCATCAATAAGCAGTACTTTTTTCTCAAGTACGCCAAGGCATGCAGCCAGGTTAACCGCAGTTGTGGTTTTTCCAACTCCTCCTTTTTGATTAGCTACTGCAATTATCTTTCCCATGCTAGTGATTAGGCATATACAAAAATACTATTTTTTCTTGCGGATGGCTAGCTCTAAAATATCCCACATTGTTTTGGATACTTGTTCAAGATTGTTAAACTGACCGGCTCCCTTCATCCACTCTCCTCCGTCGAGTGTGATTACTTCTCCATTGAGGTAAGATCCAAAATCAGAAACCATATACGCTGTTAAATTGGCTAACTCTTGATGTTCGCCAACACGCCCTACAGGGATGCGTTTTTTTGGATCAAATTTTTTCTTAATAGGTGCTGGTAAGAGCCTATCCCATGCACCTTTTGTTGGAAAAGGACCTGGTGCAACAGCATTGAACCGCATGCCATATTTGGCCCACTCAACAGCTAGCGACCGTGTCATGGCCAATACACCCGCTTTTGCACAAGCTGAAGGAACTACATATCCAGAGCCCGTAAAGGCATATGTGGTAACTATGTTCAGTACGTTGGTGTTTTTTTGTTTGGTTTTGATCCAGTGTTTACCAAAAGTTAGCGTACAATTTTTGGTTCCTTTAAGCACAATATCTAAAATCGTATCAAAGGCATTTGAAGATAGTCGCTCAGTTGGAGCAATAAAATTACCAGCCGCATTATTGACCAAGACATCAACAGGGCCAAGCGTATCGCACACCTGCTTGTGCATAGCCTCCACTTCTTCTATATTTCTAACGTCACAGGCCACTGCCAAGCATTGCCCTCCAGTTTCTGACTCAAGTTCTGTAGCAGTAGCTGTTAGCTTTTCTAAATTTCTGGAGCTGATGGCTACTTTTGCTCCTAAATCCAAAAAGTTTTTGGCCATCGACTTCCCAAGACCACTTCCTCCACCAGTAACGACAATTACTTTATTTTTAAGCGCATCAGGACGCATCATTTGTTCTGTATGTTTCATTTAGTGTTATTTAATTTATCTAAACTGTCTACATGTTCAATCAAGTAGATATCCTCATTTTTTCTTTTCATTAAATAGCGTTCCCGAGCGTATCGCTCTAATTGAACGGAATCGCTCAGTTGCTTTAAGGTTCGCTTGTCTTGAGCTATACTTTGCTCCAAGCTTGCCTTTTGACGTTCCAAATCACTGAGTTTCTGCTCTAGGTTTAGGTAGATTAGAAGTGAATTTGTATCCAAAAAAACCATCCAAAAAACAAAAAATAAACCGATAGCTGCATAAATATTGGTCAGCAATTTAAACCAAGGATTTTTTCTCAGTTTTGTCAGTAAATGGTTTTTTTTATCCAATGCTCAAGTTGTTGTTTTGCTGCACTTAGCTGGTGATTATTTTCGATTACAATATCTGATTTTTGTTGGTTGGGTGCAACATATTGTTCATGCATTTTATGAATGCTATGTTCAAAACGCTCATTTACCTCCTCAACGCTACGTCCACGGGTTGTAACATCACGATTAATTCTTCGGGCTACACGCTTGTTTTTTGCTGAATCTATAAATACACGGTGATTCATCAGGTTGCGAAGTGGTGCATGCGAAAAAATTAAAATTCCTTCTACAAGAATGTATTTTTTTGGGTGGCACCATACAGTCTCTTCTGTACGTAAATGGGTTGAAAATGAATATACAGGCCGGCGTATGGATTGCTGATTTTTAAGATTTAGTAAATGACGCATGAATAAATCATAATCCAACGCATCTGGATGATCGAAATTTAGCGCGCACCGTGCTTCAAAAGATAGCTCAGGTAGGTGACGATAATAATGGTCTTGAGATAATACCAATGTATTTTCACTACCTAGTATTTCGGCTGCATGGTTCACCAAGGTTGTCTTTCCAGCGCCCGTTCCTCCACAAAAGCCTATAAACATTTTTTTCTTTTTTTAAAATTATTGATTTACGGCCTATTTTTTTCATTTTCTAGTGAACTGTTATGAACAATTTGATGACAAAAAAAACAAGCATTAAATTATTCGTTATATTTGAATAAAAGCAAGCAAATGCGACAATTTTTATATCTCTCTTATTTATTTTTTGGATGCTTCTTAAGTGCCCAGGTTATTACGGATAAAGACGGTTATTCCATTGATGTTACAAACTTCGAAACTATTGAAGTGTATATGTCAACCAATGCTCTAAAACGAGTCAAAGTGGTGGGCGATGGATATGATGAAGTCTTTTTAAACAATGGTGCTCAGATACAAGACGGTAAAAGAATCATTACGGATAAAGTTCCAGATTTCATCAAGCGGGAGGCGTTCTGGAACGCATTTTTAAAGCGCTGCGGATTTCAAATTCAAGATGCTAAAACCGAAAAAAAGGTAAACAAAACAGAAGTGGCCAAGTACTTACCCGGTGCTAATGCCAAAGAAACCAAATTAGTGTACACAAAAATTACACAATAATACCTACACGGAGCTTCTTTGCCAGCTATTATATTTTTGATCAAATGCATGAATTGTCTTTGTGCTCAACAATAGGCTTTATTGGTTAGTCTATATTACTGTAAAGATGACTTTTAGCACACAACCCTCCCGATTTATCGGGATGCGCTTCCAGGCTGCGTAAGGATTGTATAAAAAAATTGTCGGGATGACAGGATTTGAACCTGCGACCCCACGCACCCCATGCGTGTGCGCTACCAGGCTGCGCCACATCCCGTTGGTTAATAACCAGGTAATTTTTTTGTCGGGGTGGCAGGATTCGATCTCCCTACTTAAAACCCTCATTATCAAGGGTTTCCCAACTTAGTATCTATAAAATAATGAAAATTTGGGGAGTATTACTCCCCACGAATCAGATCGTGGTTTTCCTAAATTTCCAATACTTTCAATGAACTTGTAGATTTTGAATCTAACGGTAAAAGTATAATAAGAAAATCTGATTCTAAAATATTTCATAAAATAATTTCAAGGATTTTATATATTGATTTTTAAAATGAATTGTTCCACTGAGGTAAAGAATTGGTTTTACTGTATATAAGTTGTAAAATATTAGATTCTAAGTAGGTTGGAGAGATTTTATTACTAGTTTGGAGTATTGTAATCGAAATTGACTGAATTTTTTCTCTTTCCATTATTAATTGAAAATAATCTGAAGAACTAATATCCTTTCCTTCATCATCTCTACCCCTTGAGGAAACTAACCGTTTTCTAATATCATAACCACAATTCTTATACTTTCCGTCATCTGATTTCTTTATTTGACCTGACATACCGACATAAAGAATAGTTTTAGAATTTGAGTCACTTATCAAGTATACTCCATGAGTGTTTTTTCTAGGAATATTTTCCCTTATTATAGAATTGTAATTTAATCGATTGTTCTTTTTATAAAAATCATTAATTGATATTGAAAAAGACCAACTAACTTCATAATCAGAGATAAATTTATTTTTTATGTGTTCTAACACTTTAGTATGGTTCTGATAGGTATCCCCAATCTCTATTTTCACCACCTTCATCCCACGTTTTTTTATCAAATTCAAGATCCCAAGTATCTCCAATATTCATTTCTTGGTAATGTTTCCAACCACCTGTTTGAAATATGTATAAAATAACACAGAGATTTAAATTATTTTCTGTTTCTACTAGTTCCAAAGAATAATTATCATTTGGTAACCTAAGTTTTCCTCCTGATCCCTCTTCCTCTGTAAATTCAAACAAAATTTCTTCATCATTAATTTTCATTTTTGATGAACATACAAATTTGAAATAATCTAGTCCTTCTTGAATATCCTCAATTATATTTAGTTTTAATAACTTGGTGATTTTAATTCTTATAACTTCCATTTTTTTAATTTTTTTAAATGTAATAATTATTCCTTAAAACATCTCTTCATTTTTAATACACTTCAAGAAATCGAAAATGAAAAAACTCAAGATGAGTTATATAATTTATTTTTAAACGGTTAATTACAAAGGTTTTAAGGAAAAAGTATATTTTACATAAAAAAAAATTATTATGAAAAAAATTGTGAACTTTAGAGTAGTTAATAGACTGTATACAAGTTGTAAAATATTATATTCTAGGTAGATTGGAATTCAAAATCTGAATTCTTAATTTTAAATAATAAATTTTAAATTTAAAAAATGACATTCTATTATAATAATTTTTCATTACACCGTAAACTTGAGATTGAAGGTTTTGAACCGTACGTTTCAGACGATGAGTTTATACTTGAAATTGAAGATGATGACCCTCGATTTTTTAAGTTTTTAGAGTGTGTAAAACTTACTCATAATCCAAACCCTGGATACGGTTTTGTGAGTGATGGTCTTGACTCATACAAAGGAAATGATGTTGAATCATTAATATTGAGAGGAAATGAAATATTGGGGGGAGATTTTTTTGACAAATGGGAACGTATTTAGAATTAAAACCTACCATAAATTACTCCACTTTAGTTGATTTGGGGAGTAATACTCCCCACAAAAAAAAACCAATCAATTGAAAATCAATTAATTGGTATTTTTTTATGTCGGGGTGGCAGGATTCGAACCTGCGACCTCCTGCTCCCAAAGCAGGCGCGATGACCGGGCTACGCTACACCCCGTAAAACGGACTGCAAATATAGAATATATCCACAGCTAAGCAAACATATTTTTTTAATCATCATCCTCGATAAGTTGATAATAACTTTTGATATACTTCTTAATTTTTTCACTTTTGAATCACGTACATTTGAATAACAATTTTTTTTATGAACGAACAAGCTGAACATATCAAAACCTTAATTATTGGATCTGGACCTGCTGGATATACTGCTGCGATTTATGCAGCCCGTGCTGACTTAAAACCGGTTGTCTATACGGGCTTAGAGCCTGGCGGCCAATTGACAACAACTACAGAAGTGGATAACTTTCCTGGATATCCAGAAGGTGTTGACGGCCCTACAATGATGGTACAACTGCAACAACAAGCCGAACGATTCGGAACAGATGTGCGTATCGGAATGGCGACTGCTGTTGAATTTTCGAAAGAAAAAGGAGGGCTTCATCGAGTTACTATTGACAACCAAAAAGAAGTATTGGCAGAAACGGTCATTATTTCTACTGGTGCTACAGCTAAATATTTAGGTCTTCCAAGTGAGCAGCGTCTTCGCGGTGGTGGTGTGTCTGCCTGTGCTGTTTGCGACGGATTTTTTTATAAAGGTCAAGACGTAGCGATAGTTGGTGGTGGAGATACAGCAGCCGAAGAGGCAACGTATTTGGCCAATATTTGTTCTAAAGTTACGATGCTTGTGCGCAAAGATCATATGCGTGCATCCAAGGCGATGCAACATAGAGTTACCTCAACTCCAAATATAGATTTGCGTTACAATACCGAAATAGATGAAGTTCTTGGTGAACAAGTTGTTGAAGGTCTTCGTATGGTCAATAACCAAACTGGAGAAAAAGAGGAAATTGCGATAACAGGACTTTTTATTGCTATTGGACACAAGCCCAATACCGATATTTTTAAGGGACAATTGGATATGGATGAAGCTGGTTATTTACTTACAGAAGGCAAATCCACCAAAACGAATATCCCAGGCGTTTTTGCTTCTGGTGACGTACAAGATAAAGAATATCGCCAAGCGGTTACTGCTGCTGGTACTGGTTGTATGGCAGCACTAGATGCCGAGCGTTATTTGGCTACCATAGAAACTCCGGTTTAGACAATGCGTATAACACCATCATCTATTAAATTATATACGCTTTTTAAGCTACCCGCGGCTTATTTTACTGGTGTACGGGTAAAAAGCATAGATGAAAAACAATGTACTGTTCGTGTGCGTTTGAATTTTATGAATAAAAACCCCTTTCGCTCTATGTTTTGGGCTGTACAGGGAATGGCTGCAGAGTTAAGTACTGGTGCTTTGATAATGGCATCACTGCACAGCTCGGACATCAAGGCTTCCATGTTGCTTATAGAAACAAAAGCAACATTTTCCAAAAAAGCTGTTGGGACAATTACATTTGAATGTAACCAGGGGAGCGAAGTTTCCAAAGCAGTTGTAAAATCATCAACAGATGGACCACAGCAGATGTGGCTTCACGCCTGTGGAATCGATTCTGCTGGTGACGAAGTATCTTCTTTTTCTTTTTTATGGTCGATTAAAGCCAAAAATTAACATTTCGACAACATTTTAAAGTGCTTAATTTAGTTCCAAACAACCAACCATGGCACCCAAACCAAATGTGTCTTATTTTAAGCAAGTACTCAACAACGTAAAAGGGTATCAGGTACTTTTTCAAAAGGAAATGAAGAAGGCAAGAACTTACCTGTCAGCTTATGAATACAATCGACTAAACGCGTGGGTAAAAGCTAAATTTGACAAGTCTAAAATTACTTTGGACTAATAATTTTCACATCTTCATAAACAATTGCCCCTCGGATTACGGCACGTATTTTTTCGTGTATGGCATTAATAATATGCAGTTTTAGCCCTCGTTTGTGATAAACGACACTTACTTCACGGGCAGGTTCTGGAGCCGCAAATGAACGTATGTGTTTTTGTTGTGCTTTGCCGAGTTGTTTCGCGTGTAAATAGGGGAGAAGCGTAACCCCTAAACCCTCATGTGAAAGTTGAATTAAGGTCTCAAAACTTCCACTGTTGATTTGAAATGAATTCGGCGTAATGTTATGCAGTTTACAAATATTAAGCGCCGAATCTCGAAAACAATGTCCATCCTGTAAAAGTAGCATACGCTCTCCTTCCAACATTTGGGGTTGTACAGCTTTTTCCTTGCTCAAAATAGCGTGTTCAGGCGCATACACCATAAAAGGTTCGTAATAAAGTGGTTTTTCAATGACCTCTTCAAGTGAAAGAGGTGTCGCTGCTATTCCTGCATCTAAAATGCCTTTTTCAAGCTGTTCGATTATTTGCTGGGTCGGCATTTCTTCAATTTCAAGTTTAAGCTCGGGATACGCCTTTAGTATAGTTTGCAAAAAAATAGGCAGAAGAGTTGGCATAACGGTGGGAATAATACCTAGCTTAAATGTACCACCGATAACTCCCTTTTCTTGCTCGACCACATCCAACATCCGTGTTGACTCGGCAACGATTAGTTTTGCTTGCATGATTATCTTTTCACCAATTGCTGTTAGACCAATAGGTTTTTGCGTGCGATCAAATATCTTAACACCCAATTCTTGTTCTATTTTTTGAATTTGCATACTCAATGTAGGTTGGGTCACAAATACGTGTTCAGCCGCTATGGTGAAATTACGGTGTTCGGCCACGGCAATACAGTATCTAAGTTGTGTTATCGTCATCAGTTTTTTTCTAGTATAGTCACACGCATACGCATGTTAGTTAGGGGCCATTCTCTTTTGTCTATAGGCAAGGCATTTATGGCATCTACAACCTCCATTCCACGTATAACTTTACCAAAAACCGTGTATTTTCCGTCTAAGTGGTAAGCACCGGGATCTTGCTGCACAATAAAAAATTCATATGGAGAAGCAAGCTTATGTGGATTTTCAATTGCACTACTTGGCATCGATACTACGCCACGGTGATGCTTTAAACCGTTTCTAGTGTCTGGCGGCAGCAGATATTTCCCTATTTTTCTTCGTTTTTGCCCGGTATCCATATTATCTGAATTACCACCCTGAATGATGAATCCTGGGACAACACGATGAAAATAGGTATTGTCAAAATATTTCTGCTTGGTAAGAAAAATAAAATTTGCTCTGTGATAAGGCGTTTGATCAAAAAGTAAAAGATCAAAGCTTCCCAATGGAGTATCGATGCGTACTGTATTTTCTGCATTTTCTTTTCCATACTGCTGCAAAAAGGGAATAGCAGTTTTGTCGGTAAGCGGTTCAGCAGCGTCCTGCTTTTTTGCTGCAGTAGTCTTTACTGTATCGATTCCCTTTTTTATGGATTGGACTGATGGGGTTTTTGGCTGTTGTTTTGACGTACATGAGGACACGACAAATAATGTAACAAAGAAAATTAAGTGCATGGTCCGTTCCATGGTGTAAAGTTACATGTTTTTGTAAAGTACTATGGATAACTATTTCTCAGCTATTGGTCATCCTTTTGTATTTTAGCAATACAAATATAACTTGTGTTTAAACAAAATCCATTCGGGCATTACTTGTTTATTAAGCGTTGGTTGATACGCTTGTTGGGTATCATTACGCGACGCAGGTTCAATGGCTTCAACGACTTACATATTCGCGGCTCATCAATCATACGCGATCTCCCGGAAAAAAATGTTCTTTTTATTTCAAATCATCAGACTTATTTCGCTGATGTAACGGCGATGTTTCACGTGTTTTTCGCAAGTTTAGCCGGTCGTGACGATAATCTCAATTATTTACGCTACATATGGAGGCCGAAGCTAAATGTATACTATATAGCAGCAAAAGAAACAATGAAGTCAGGTCTATTGCCTCGAATTTTGGCGTATACAGGTTCAATTTCGATAGAACGAACTTGGCGTGAGAAAGGCAAGTCGATCAATAGACAGGTAAAAATGAGTGATATCACCAATATTGGGAAAGCTCTTGATGATGGCTGGGTGATTACCTTTCCACAGGGAACAACAAAGCCTTTTGCGCCGGTGCGAAAGGGTACACTTCACATTATCAAAACCTATAACCCTATTGTAGTTCCTATCGTGATTGACGGCTTTCGCCGTTCGTTTGATAAGAAGGGAATCTTTATAAAGAAAAAGGGAATAAAACAGTCTATGCACATCAAAAAACCAATGGTTTTTGATCTCAATAAATCCAATGAAGACTTAGTTAAGCAAATAGCGGAAGCTATTGAACAAGTACCGAAAAAATAGCTTTATTCCATCACTATTCCTGCGCAACTGATGCGTGCTCCAGCCGCTCCAGAGGGTTGTGATACGAAATCATCTGCTCCTTGATGTACAATAATCGCTTTGCCAAGAATATCCTTAGTTGGATCGTCACATCCGATACACCATTCGTCTGTTTCAAAGAAAACACGACCAATTCCGTCATCATCTACCTCAAAATTTCCGATATCCCCTTTGTGGTACCCTGCAGCACTTCCCCAAGCTCCATGCGGAGCAAAAGTGGGGTTCCAATGCCCCCCAGTTGATTTACCATCGTCTGATGAGCAGTCTGCCTTTTCATGTAGGTGAATAGCATGTGTACCCGCAGATAGACCGCGGATAGTAGCACTCAGGTAAACGGTGCCATTTTTTTCACTAAGTAAGGCAAAACCTGCAGCAGTAGAACCACTTTTGGCATCTAGTCCAATTTCTAATTGGCTGTGTTGACATGAAAGCCATAGAACAGAGACGATTAAAAGTAATACAATCTTTTTCATTTATGCTTATTAGAGTCCTAAAGTACATATTTTATAGACGACACAAACCTATTTTAAAAAGGGAATTAACGCATCGTAGTAACGCTCAGCAATAAATGCAGCTCCTGCTTTGTTGTAATGTATGTCATCGGCAAGGAAATCATCCGAAAACCCTGTGGCCATATCTACTGCAACCACTGTCGAGGTAGTTGTTGTTTTATTTTGAGCAATCCCGTCAATTATGGCTTTCATTTGTGAAAAAATAGCCGCGAGCCCTTCTTCATCCATGTAGGTTGATTTGGCAGGAGCTAATATTTCGATGAGGATGGTCACATTTGGATTATGAGCTTGAATTTTATCTATAATTGAATTGACATGAACTAATGCATCTTCTACATTTCCACCATCCAAAATATCATTACCTCCAGGAGAGCTAAACAAAACGATGTCAGGGTTTTTTGATTGGTCTAACCAAGTATCGATATTTTCATCAATTCTCGCTGCTGTCCAACCTGCTCTTCCTTCATGGTCATTGTCAAAACAATAGTTTTTATACGTTGCATAGACTACTGTATCCTCGAAAGTACCAACAAAGTCAAACTCCCAGCCACCATCCAACAAATCTTTCCATAATTTATAGCGATAACTTTCAAAAAAAGGAGGAAAGCCTTGGACCCTAGAGGCGCCAAGCGGCATTATTGTAGTTCCGGTCTCAAGAGTCTGGCAAACTTCAGCTGTGTTCTCTTCAACATCATCTTTAGAACACGAAAAGAAGAAGAGTGTTAAAAAAGAAATAAAAAATAAATTTGGGAGTTTTGTAAACATTTTGAATGATTTAAAATGATCTTGAAACCAAACATATGGATTATTTCCTTAACGGATGTTAGGTTTATGGCTCTTCTGGTGCCAAAGCTACTTTTAGGCCCTCGAGTTTAGGCGTAATGGGAATTTGACAGCCCAAGCGCGAGTTTTCTTGTACAAAATAGGCTTCGTCAAGCATGGCTTGTTCGTCTTCATTTCGTTCTCCAAAATGTTCTGTAGATAGTATATAAACCTGGCACGAAGCACACATCGCCATACCACCACAAACACCCTCTACTGGAAGTTCATATCCTTTACAAATCTCCATCAAATTGAGATTCATATCAGTCGGAACCTGTATGTTGTGCTCCTCTCCCTGTCGGTCAATGACTGTAATGTTGATGTCTATACTCAAGATTTAATGGCTTCTTTTGGATGCTCGTCTTCAAAACCTTGCACTCCTTGAACAGTAGTGTACTTAAGGGTGAACTTCTTATCTGGATTGATGATTTTATAGGCGGTTTGCACAGCAAGTGTCGCTTCGTGGAATCCGCAAAGTATAAGCTTTAGCTTCCCAGGATATGTATTAACGTCCCCTATAGCAAAAATTCCGGGTCTGTTGGTTTGGTAATCAAAGGTGTCTACTACTATGGCATTTTTTTCAATCTCAAGTCCCCAGTCTCCAATGGGTCCAAGTTTTGGTGATAAACCAAATAAGGGGAACCACAAGGTTGTCTCAACTTGTGTTTTCTCTTCTTTATTGAAAATAGCAACTGACTCAAGTTTCCCATTTCCACTCAATTCTTTTACCTCAGCAAAGGTGTGGAGTTTCATCTTTCCAGCTGCGGCCAATTTGTGTGCTTGTTCGATGGAATCTTTATGCGCTCTGTATCGGTCGCTGCGGTGTACAAGGTGTACAAAACTTCCTTTCTGGGCAAAGTAGATGGCCCAGTCAAGAGCGGAATCACCACCTCCAGAAATAACCATATCTTTTCCTTCAAACTGATCTGGGTCTTTAACAATATAACGTACTCCTTTATCTTCAAAGTCAGCTAGGTTGTCAATCAACGGCTTACGGGGTTCAAAGCTTCCTAGCCCCCCAGCAATCATCACCACTGGTGCATGGTGTTGTGTTCCTTTGCTAGTAGTCACAACAAATGAGTCATCCGCTTGTTTCTCAATACTATCTGCACGTTCACCAAGGGTAAATCCGGGCTTAAAAGGTGCGGCTTGTTCCATCAAATTATCAACTAACTCACCTGCGAGAATCGCTGGATAACCCGGAATGTCGTAAATGGGTTTTTTTGGATAAATTTCAGACAATTGTCCACCCGCCTGCGGAATAGCGTCAATTAGATGACAACGCAATTTCATTAATCCAGCTTCAAATACGGCAAAAAGCCCAACTGGTCCAGCTCCAATAATAATGATGTCCGTTTTAATCATGTTGCTCAAGTAGTTTTTCTGTTAATTTATTCATCGCCCTTACTTTTTGCTCAAAATCTCCCTTCAACCTATTTCGATAGATGTTTAATTTATCCAATAGTGCATCGGTCTCCTCTGGCAAAAACACCTCTAACCACTGTCGTAAACGTTTTGCTAAAGTAGGGGATTTTCCGTTTGTAGAAATAGCTAGCTTTAGGTTTCCTTTAGTTACAATACCTCCCATATAAAAATCACAGAGCGGTGGATTGTCCGCCACATTCACCAAAATGTGTTTTCTCCTGCAATCACAATAAATTCGTTCGTTTACTTTGGGTTGGTCTGTGGTCGCGATAACCACATGTTTTTTTTGTAAATATTTACGCCGATAGGTTCCTTTAATTACATGAACATTTTTATGCTCAATAAACGCTTTAGTTTCCGCTCTAACCATAGGTGCCAATAGGGTTACCTGAGCATTGGGCGATGATTTAAACAGGAACTGCAGTTTTTCCAGCGCTACATAACCGCCACCCACAACGAGTACCGATAACTGCTCTGTCTTTAGAAAAATAGGGTAGAGGGTATTCATGCAAATTGTACTTCATGGTGAAGTTGCCATCTGCTTGTCGAATCAGTTACTGCTGGTCCTACAAAAATGGTAGCTGGGTTACTGATGCCCGCCTCATTCACTTTTTTTACAATACTTTCTATGGTTCCCACCACCCACCTTTCCGAAGGTAAGGTGCCGTTTTGTACAACAGCAACAGGGTAATTTTTTGGCTTGTAGGTGCCAAACAGGCGTATTATTTCTTCTAGATGCGTCATACCCATAAGTATGGCAATCGTGGCTGATGATTGCGCTGCAAATTCAATATCGGGCGAAAGTCTTCCGTCACAAGTATAGCCCGTAGTCACCCATATACTTTCGTATTGGCAACGCCTTGTAAGTGAAATTCGGTGGGCAGCAGCTATTCCTGTAAAAGAAGAAATACCCGGGATGAGCCTGGCTTCAATATTGTGTTGTTCGGCATAATCAATTTCTTCAGCAGTTCGAGCAAATACCGACACATCACCTCCTTTTAGGCGAACGACATCCTTTCCCTCCAGAATAAAGTTTACAAGCATCTTGTTAATTTCGTGCTGCTTAAACGAATGCGCTCCCTTCCGCTTTCCAACAAAAAAATGCTTTCCCTTTGTGTTATGCTTTAATAGTTTTTTGTTGACCAGCGCATCGTATAGTATGATATCAGCTTGCCTAATAGCATTTATCCCCTTAAGTGTGATCAGTTCTGGATCACCAGGTCCTGCACCTACAATTGTGAGCTCTCCTTTAATTTCTTTGCGCATCTCTGTAATTTTTAATCCAATTCAACACTTGCTTCGAATCATTAAAATATTCATTTGCAAAAGCCTCATTTGGCGATGTGGAGTTTAGTAATCGGGTGGTTGTACCAAACGATTTGTTGTGTACACTTGTGTAAGTTGGAAAATGCGTATCAAAGGCATCGATGATGGAATGATGTGAATTAATCTTAGCAGCTCGTGTAGTAAGTAAGGCTTTGGCAGCGCGAATTCGTGCCGCATAGCTGTAATAAATACTGTTTGCCCACGCACCAGTTGCAAGTGCATTCATTCCTTTTTCAAGTTGTTCCTCTGCATCAAAAAGCAGGGTTTGTACCAAATCAATGGTTACCCCTGCACATTCACCCACACCAATGGCCTTTTTGTATGTTTCTGTTGCTCCCCAATCAATTAGGTCGTCTTGCGTGAGTGAACTACTATCGGCATAAATTTTTAAGTTTTGATAAAAATAATCCGTCTCTTTTCTTAAGTAATACCTTAAAAATGACTCTCCATCTAAAGCATTTGTTGTGTAGTCGTCCAGCAACCACCGCAACACTGCAGGAGTTCGCTTTGCAGGAACTTTTAATACTTTATCTGCATAACGCCCGCCACCATCTCCTAAGATACCACCGCCAAGCAATACCTGTGTCGCAGGAGCAATATTTCCCTCAGACTTTACGGTCATACCTTGAAAACCAATGTCGGCAATGGCATGCTGCCCACAGGCGTTCATACACCCACTAATTTTGATGTTTAGCGCGTGCTTTGCTACCACAGTAGCATATTCTTTTTCTATGATGCGTTGTAATTCTTTTGCCAAGCCCATACTGCTGGCAATGCCAAGGTTACAGGTGTCTGTTCCTGGACATGCTACGATATCATTAACCTTATGAAAACCAGCTTTTGATAAGCTGAGTTGTTGAAGTGCTTGGTACAGTGCAGGCAGATTTTCTTCTTTGATCCCGCGCAACAATATACTTTGTCCAATAGTAAATCGGAAATCATCTCCACAAAATGCTTCAATAACTTCGGCTAGTGCACGTGCTTTGTCTGATGAAATATCTCCCGTGTCTATGGCAATACCTACGGCAACAAGACCTGCTTGCTTTTGTGCATACACATTACCCGATTTCCAGTTTTCAAAGTCATCATCAAGGGGCGTGTTTGCTTTGTATAAAGTGGTTTCTTTTAGCTTGAATTCTTCTTTGGCAATGTGAAGTTCTTTTGGTTCTACAGAAGCATATACGTCCGATACACGCTGTTGGAAATTGTCAAAGCCTTGCTCCTTAATCAAGAACTTCATCCGCGCCTTGTTTCTTCTATTACGCTCACCATATTGGTCAAAAACCCGAACAACTGCCTCGGTGAATGGGATAAACTCGTCAAAGGAAATAAATTCCTTGAGCACATCAGCCACCCTGGGTTGTGCACCAATGCCACCACCTACAAGCATTTTAAACCCGCGTTTACCTTCTTGAATAACGGGAATGAAGCCAATGTCATGAGTGAACGTAAGTGCATCGTCTTTTACAGAACTGGAAAAGGCCACCTTTATTTTTCTTCCCATGTCCTGACATATTGGGTTTCTCAGGAAATATTCAAAAAAGGCATGCGCGTAAGGAGTTACATTAAAAGGCTCCTCCGGGTCAATGCCTGCCATGGGTGAAGCCGTAATATTTCTGATGGTATTTCCACACGCTTCACGCATGGTAATTGCATCCCGTTCTAATTCTGTCCATAGTTCTGGGGTTCTGTCTAAAGATACATAGTGAATTTGAACATCCTGCCTGGTGGTAATATGAATGTTACCATTGGAATATTCATCAGAAACAGCTGCTACTCTACGCAACTGTTGCGCACTACATTTTCCATAGGGAAACTTAATGCGTACCATCTGGACCCCTTGTTGACGCTGGCCATAAACACCTCTGGCAAGGCGTAGGCTACGAAATTTTTCCTCATCCAATTCTCCAGATTTGAATGCAAATATTTTGCGCTCTAACTCCAGTATGTCCTGTTCGACTACGGGATTTTCTATTTCTGTTCTAAAACTTTTCATAAAGATTCTATAAAGCCAACTCCTGCGGTGTTATAGGTGTTGGGGTCAATCATAATAAACGTTCCAAGCGCTGGGTTTTTTACATACGGCTTACTAACAATTGATTGCGCCAAGGCCAATCCAGCTTTTCCAATATCATTAAGGTTTAACGTATCCGTTGGTTTGTCTTCTAGTGCCTCCAAATCCATTTTAGCATCTATATTCTTGACTTTTACCAAACTCCGCTGAACTCCTTGCTGCAACCAATATTTGTCCCCAACAGACATTGGGTTGTCTTGCATCCAGCAAAAGGTTGCGTTGATGCTTTTTCCTTGCTCCATTTCTGCATCCTCTCTGAGAATACTGTCTCCTCTGGAGGCATCTACTTCATCTGCTAAAAGTAGTGTTCCATTCTCTCCTGATTCCAGAACATTCACATGTTCACCATACTTTTCTATGCGCTTTATGTGGCTTCTTCTTCCTGATGGATGTATGCTAATGGCATCCCCAATACTAAAACGCCCTGAACGAACATTGCCCGCAAAGCCTCTGTAATCGTGCAGGTCTTCACGCTTTGGCCGAATGACGTATTGCACTTGAAAAGCGGCATCCTTTATTTTGTTATTCTGAATTGGGATCGATTCGATTAGTTGAAGAAGTGGTTCACCTTGGAACCAGTCTAGTTTTTCCGATTTGGATACGATATTTTCGTTTAAAAGTGCAGAAACAGGATTAAAATAATACGTAACCCCTTCAGCACCATGCTTGCTTACCAAGTCATTGAGGGTTGCTTTGATTTCATCAAAAATCGCTTCGCTATAATCAACCAAATCCATCTTATTTATGGCAAATATGATATGTTTGATGTTTAACAATTGTGTAATGAAAAAGTGTCGTTTGGTTTGCTCGATTACTCCTTTGCGCGCATCGAGTAAAATAATGCTTGCTTTTGCCGTAGAACTGCCAGTGACCATGTTTCGGGTGTATTCTACATGACCTGGTGAGTCAGCAATGATAAAACGTCTTTTGGGCGTTGAGAAAAATATGTGCGACACATCAATGGTAATGCCTTGTTCACGCTCGGTAAGCAACCCATCTGTGGCTAAAGACAAATCCAAATACCCAAAGCCTCTGGCTGTGCTTTTCTCTTCAATGTGCTGAATTTGATCTGTTTTTAATGCACCTGTTTCGTACAACAACCTTCCAATTAAGGTGCTTTTTCCATCGTCAACACTACCCGCGGTTGCAATTTTGATAAGTTCCATACTAAAAATACCCCACTTTTTTACGTTCTTCCATGGCTGCTTCCGAACGTTTGTCATCCATACGTGAGCCGCGTTCTGAAAAGTCAGAACCTCCTATTTCTTCAATTATATTGTCCAACAATGTTGCCTTGGAAAGTACAGCTGCGGTACAACTCATATCACCAACCGTTCTAAATCGAACCGAAGCCACTCGTCGTTCATCTTGATCGGTCACCTGCACATAATCGGAAACGGGCATCCATTGATTGTCGCGTAAAAATACCTCGCGCTCGTGTGCGTAGTAAATAGACGGTATCTCGAGCTTCTCTTGACGGATGTAATGCCAAACATCGAGTTCTGTCCAGTTGCTAATTGGAAAAACGCGAACGTTCTCTCCGTTGTGAATCATGCCGTTGAGCATATCAAATAGTTCTGGACGTTGTAGCTTTTCGTTCCATTGACCAAAGTCATCACGAACCGAAAATACGCGCTCCTTAGCACGTGCCTTTTCTTCGTCGCGACGTGCACCACCCATACACGCATCAAACTTATGTTGCTCAATGGTGTTTAGTAGGGTAGTGGTTTGTAAGCTGTTTCTACTTGCGTGCCTTCCTTTTTCTTCCAATACGTTTCCAGCATCAATGTCCTCTTGAACACTTCCAACAATGAGTCGTAGTCCGTGTTCGGCTACAAGTTTGTCACGCAATTCAATGGTTTCTGGAAAATTATGCCCTGTATCAATATGCACCAAAGGAAAAGGTATGCTCGCTGGCGCAAATGCCTTCCTAGCCAAATGCAAGAGGGTTATGGAATCTTTTCCACCCGAGAACAAAAGACAGGGATTGTCAAATTGCCCTGCTACTTCTCGAATAATATATATTGACTCTTCTTCTAACTGCTTCAGTATGCTCATGATTTACTTGTGTGTAGTCCACATTCTTTTTTACTGCTTTCCCACCACCAGCGACCGGCCCGAATATCTTCGTCCGGCTCTATGGCGCGTGTACACGGAGCGCATCCAATGCTGACGAACCCTTTTTTATGCAGCGTGTTTTGAGGTACGCGATACGTTTCTAAATAGTCGTTTACAGCATCCAAAGACCAATCGCGAAGTGGATTAAATTTTATGATATCAAAGCTCGAATCATAGCTAAATAAATCCAATGTATTCCGATTTGCTGATTGTGCCTGTCTAAGCCCCGTAATCCAAACCTTTTTCCCTTTTAATGCTCTTTTTAATGGCTCTATTTTTCGAATGGAACAGCATTCTTTTCTATTTTCGACAGAAGTATAGAAGCTATTGGGTCCCTTGGTGCTTAGCAGTGAAGCTACTTGTGTGTGCTCTGGTGTGTACACTTTTATCGGTACATTGTACTTCTGCTGCGTATGCGCCAATACATCATAGGTCTCTTGGAACAAACGACCCGTATCTAGGGTAAATACTTCTATTGGATGATTGTGGGTAGCGATATGGTGTGTGAGTACCTGATCTTCTTGTCCAAGTGAAGTGGAGAAAGCGATTTCCCCAAGATTATCTTCCAATAAAGTGCTAAATAAATCATCGAGCTTAGTCGTCGATGCATACTTTTCATTAAGTAAAGCAACTCGCTGTGCACTCATCTTTTCCCCCAATTTACTTTATTCCACAAGCGCTCATGAACCACGTATAAAATCATTTTAGTGACCAACTCTATGCCTCCAATAGATAAGGCAAAGGCTAATTTTCCAGTGATGATGTACGAGATTAGTATGGTGTCCAAGGTGCCAATAATGCGCCAACTGATGGACTTTAACAGAGACCTAGGCCAACCTTCGCTGTTTTTTGTGGACTTTTTTCGAGCAGCTGCTATAAATATTTGATCAACAAGCATAACCTTTAATTGTCGACAAATATAACAAATACTATCAAATAGATAGGATATATAGTTTTTATTTTTTTAGTTTTGTGGTATGATTTCAAATAAGTGCAAGTATGCAATTAAGGCACTAGTGTACATTGCTAATAATGAGCAAGATGATAGACCTGTAATGACTGCAGATATTGCGCGTGAGCAACAAATACCTCGAAAATTTTTGGAAATTATTCTACGCGAGCTTCGAAATAATCGCATTTTGGAGAGTAAGCGAGGCAAGGATGGTGGTTTCCGACTGTTGCGTCCTGCATCCGAAATTAATCTAACTGAAGTAATGCGTATCATCGATGGTCCAATAGCTATGTTACCTTGTGTATCACTCAATTATTACCGTAAATGTGATGAATGCGAAGAGGAGTCCTGTGAGATAAAAGCGGTGTTTGAACAAGTTCGTGATCGAACTCTAGAAATTCTTAACGACCAAACAATTAAATCCTTAACTTTGCAGCTGTAATCAATTGATAATGAGAGGTCGTATCGCTTTTGTACTGGCACTTTTTACTTTGTTTCTTTCAACAGAGACTAGCTTTATGCTGCATTTTTGTCACAATCAATTTGTTGCTGCAGCCATAAATAAAGACTTGTCCAGTTGCTGTATGAAAAAAGACCATCCCGGACCTGTGTTTAGCGAGGTTTGTTGTGAACTTTCGTCTTTTGACACTCAACTCAACGATACAGTACTTCAGGATAATAGTATATCCATTGATGTTATCGCAGCGACCTATGTTTTTTATATTATTCCTACAACACATATTATAGAGGCTTCGCATACGCATCAGTATATACCACGACCACCGCCAAAGCGAGTTACACAAGAACTACATATACTTTACGAACAATATTTGATTTGATGCTGCAATACTTCTGTTGAACTATTTGTATCATTAAATCATATATCATGTTTAAAAACTATTTTTTATTTTATTATTTATTTCTTGCTTGTGCGCTACATGCACAGCACAAACTAACAGGCTATGTTTATGGCCTTGAAGGCACCAATGAACTTCCTCTTGCAGGTGCAAGTGTCTATTGGGAAAACTCCACTACGGGAGTAACTACAGACGAAAACGGCTTTTTTAGCATTGTACATACCGATGAATCTACAGTATTGGTCGTTTCATTTTTAAGCTTTGAGACCGTACGACTAACACCAGATTTCAGCAATCCTATTCGTGTGGTATTGGCTGCAGAAGATGCAACGACACTAGACGAAATTACCTTAACCAAAAAGCGGGAACCGCTTAAGCGCGCTATTTTTAGTCCTCGGAATATGACGACAATAGGCAGTGAGGAATTGTTAAAGGCAGCGTGCTGTAATCTGTCCGAAAGTTTTGAAACCAACCCCTCTATCGATGTTAATTACGCTGACGCCCTTACCGGGACCAAGCAAATTCAGATGTTGGGATTGACGAGTCCGTATATTTTATTTACTCAGGAAAACATCCCTAGTCTTCGTGGAAGCAACCAGACCTATGGATTGACATTTACGCCTGGTACCTGGGTAGAAAGCATACAGATTACCAAGGGCGCTGGAACGGTTACCAGTGGTTATGAAAGCATGTCTGGTCAAATCAATACAGAACTAGTTAAGCCGTTGTCTGCCCCTCCGTTTTTTGTCAATGGATATCGTTCGCTCAATGGGCGTACAGAGCTAAACGTACAGGCAAAACAAGATTTGTCCTCAAAATGGTCGACATCACTGTTTGTACACGCCAACCAACGTACCATGAAGACCGATCAAAACAAGGATGGTTTTTTGGATATGCCATTGTCCGATCAAATAAACATGCTGAATAGATGGCAATACATTAATCCGGAAAAGGGAGTTGTTGGCTTTTTAAGCTTGCGCTATTTGCGTGATAGCAAACAAATCGGGCAGTTGAACTACGCGCCTGCGCAACATAAGTTTGGCACTCAGTTCTGGGGTGGAGAAATACAAACGGATAAATGGGATTTTACCCTAAAAACGGGCTATGTAAACCCTGACATTCCTTACCGCAGTCTTGGGTTTCAAACCGCTATTAGCCGTCATAATCAAGATGCATACTTTGGTAACCGTACCTATGATGTCACCTACACAAGCTTTTTTCATCATTTGGTTTACCAATCAATTCTTGGAAGTACCCAACATAAGTTTAAAGCGGGCTTGCAATACATGACCGATCTATATGAGGAAAAATTGTCCTTAGGGAACATCAATCGAAATGAATATAATTTCGGTGGATTTTTTGAATATACCTATGACAGCTTGGAGAATTTCAATTTAGTCTTGGGGCTACGGGTTGACCATCATAATATTTTGGGCAATTTTATAACCCCACGTGCCCATTTACGCTATGCATTGTTTGATAACAAAACGGTATTACGCGCTTCCGTAGGCGAGGGGCGACGTATTTCGAGCATATTTGCCGAACACCAGAAGTTTTTCGGTAGCCAGCGTCAATTGATGCTTGCAGCTCCACAACAACCGATGTATGGCTTGCTTCCCGAGCGCGCATGGAATTATGGTTTTAGTTGGATTCAACAAGCATCGCTTTTTACTAGACCATTAGAACTAGCACTAGACGTATACCGTACAGCGTTTACCAACCGTGTTGTTGTCGATTGGGAGAACCCCAGTGAGATTTCGTTTTATAACCTAAATGGTGATAGTTACGCGCAAAGTATACAACTATCGGCGAACACATCCTTTAGCGATCGTGTAGAGTTCCGATTTGCTTATAAATCTTATGACATACAAACGACATATCGTTCTGGAATGAAGCGTGCCCCTTTGCAACCCAAAAATCGTTGGTTTGCCTTTTTGGGTTATGCGACCGAGCCGCTTGACGGCAAGCAGTGGCGTGCAGATGCAACAGTACACCGTGTTGGGCAGCAAAGATTGGTGGCAACGAACAGTACACAAGAACGAATGGCCAACGGTTTTTCTCTGTTGAGTTCCCAAGTGACGCGACAGTTTTCAGATAAATTCTCTGTTTATGTCGGTGCTGAAAACTTACTTGATGTCAAACAATCCGATGCGGTTTTGGGAGCAAACGATCCTTTTGGCGCAAGTTTTGATACAAGTCAAACCTATGCTCCTGTTTTTGGACGTATGTTTTATGCTGGATTCCGCTTTAATTTATAAATTGATACCATGAAAATAAATGTAATCGTTATGTTGTTTTTTACTACTGTAGCAGTAGCGCAAACACAAAAAGAAAGAATAGATGTACGCGGTAATTGCGGTATGTGCAAAGCCCGAATTGAAAAGGCTGCCATACAAGTTAAGGGTGTTAAGTACGCCGTTTGGCAAGCCGAAACCGAGCAACTCAGGGTGTTATTCAACGCCAAAAAGACAACTGTTGACAGCATTGCCGCGTCTATTTCTGCCGTAGGGCATGAGGCCAATGGTGTTGCGGTAAAGGATGAGGTTTATGCTGATTTACCTATGTGCTGCCAGTATCGTGATGAATCGTCTAAGGAGATGCACGGTACCATGATGAAGCACTAGTGCCTTACTCGCTTATCTAAACAAAAACCCACAACTTTAGTTGCGGGTTTCCTTTTGCGGAGAAAGAGGGATTCGAACCCCCGGAGGTGTGACCCTCAACAGTTTTCAAGACTGCCGCATTCGACCACTCTGCCATTTCTCCAGTGGCTGCAAATATAACTTCCTTTTTGGTTATACAAAACATTTAAGCCCATATAGATAATAGGTTTAATTACTTTTGTGATAGAATGGATTTTCCTTACGATATACTTTTACTTATTGGCGCTGGGCTTTTTGCTGGATTTGTCAATACCATGGCAGGTGGTGGCTCCTTATTAACCCTGCCCTTAATGATTTTTTTAGGACTTCCGCCAGCCACTGCTAACGGAACAAATCGAGTTGCCATACTGGTTGCCACCAGTTCAGCTGTCATGGGTTTTCGCTCCAAAAAAGTAAGTAGCAGACCCTTTAGTCTATATTTAGGGTCTACAGCCTTATTGGGTGCTCTGTTGGGTGCCCGTATTGCCATTGATATAGAAGGCACTTTGTTTAACCGAATATTGGCTATTATTATGCTTTTTGTTGTGCTGCTAATGGTATTCAAGCCCAATTATCAAACAAAACTACTTCAACCCAAAACCACGGGGAAAACCCTAATCTGGTCCATGACTGCCTTTTTCTTTATTGGTATATATGGCGGATTTATCAATGCGGGTATTGGTTTTGTCATGATGTTATTTTTAAATTATGTCAACCAGATGGACTTGGTTCGTGTGAATGCTACTAAGGTAATGGTCGCTTTTATTTATACCACTGCAGCTTTTACCACATTTGCCCTTAGTGGTCATATCGATTGGGAGTACGGCATTGCTTTGGCTTCTGGAAATGCAGCAGGTGCTTTTTTTGCTTCACGATATTCGGTTCGCAAGGGCGAGGGCGTTATAAGAAAGGTGATGATGCTCATGGTGATAGCCATGTCTATTAAATTATGGTTCTATTAACTATTATTTGTTGTAACAATTATTTTGTGCGTTCGTTATTGAATTAAACCCAAAATCAAAATAAATCATACCCCCATGACCTACTTCACCAAACTAAGCTGCATACTTTTATTTCTCTCTTTATGTTTTGTACATGCGCAACCTGCTTCGGACCAGCGAACAGGAATCCTAACGGGAACAGTAATTGACGCCTCTCTATCCGAGCCACTTCCTTATGTTACTGTGCTTGTGCAGGATAAAGATCGCAACACCTTATTGGGTGGAATTACACATAAAAATGGAGATTTTAAACTAGAAAAAGTCCCTGTAGGAACACATAACCTTAGGGTACAATATATTGGCTACCAAACAGTAGAGCGGAGTGTTTCTATTGGCGGGAATGCATATAGCATTAACTTAGGCAACCTTCTCTTGCAAGAGACTTTAACTGAATTGGATGAGGTGGAAGTAATCGCCGAAGTATCCACAATCGAATAAAAAATAGATCGAAAAGGAATTACCATTAGCAAGGATTTGGCTACTGTTGGTACGGCTTCCGAACTTTTGGTGGGTATTACTTCAATAAACGTCGATCCACAAAGTGGTGCTATTAGCCTTCGTGGAAATGAAAATGTCCCTTTATGGTTGACGGCAAACTTTCCAACATACCAGCAGCTCAATTACTCAAGCAATTCCCATCTTCAGCGATAAAAGCGGTTGAACTCATCACCAACCCATCAGCAAAATACAACCCTGATGGTATGAGTGGTATCATCAATATAGTGCTACTTAAAAATCAGATGCTTGGTTTTAATTACCGTTTCGGAAGTAGTAATTACCGCGCTAAGTCAAGAAGGCAGCGTGAAAATGATGAGAAAAGTAGCGGAGGCGGTATTCTTTAGTACTTCTCGTAGGAGACAATTTTTAGTCCATAACCCAACATACCAACCCGCTTGATTTTATTGCTATTCGATAAAAGCTTGATATTGCAAATACCAATGGCATGAATCATTTGGGCGCCAATACCAAAATCTTTTTCGTCCATTTTCTTTGGAAATGGTTTTTTAGATTTTAACGCCTTGAGTTGTGCCAATAGTTTACTGGCTGGCTGTAATTGGTTAATGAAAATCACAGCGCCTTTTCCCTCTTGCTGAATTCGTGAAAATATTCCATCAAGTATATTGTTGGCATCTTTTTTTACTATCCGCATCAATTCGCTGTTTAATTGTTGCGTGTGCACGCGTGTAAGGATGGCTTCATCCTTTTCCCATGAGCCAAGAGTGAGTGCTACATGCACTTGATCGTTTGTTTTTTGGTGGTATGCGCGTAAGCGAAAATTTCCGTATCCAGTGGCTACTTCAAAATCTTCTTGCAAATCTATAAGGCTATCGTGTTTCATACGGTAGCTAACTAAATCTTCTATAGACACAAGCTTTAGCCCGTGTTGATCAGCAACTTTTCTTAACTGAGGTAAACGCGCCATCGTTCCATCTTCATTCATGATTTCGACAATAACTCCTGCAGGTTTAAATCCAGCCAAACGCGCAAAGTCAATAGCAGCTTCCGTATGTCCTGTTCGTCGTAAAACACCACCTTCTTTAGCAGTCAATGGAAAAATGTGTCCTGGGCGTAAGAAATCGGATGATATAGCATCTTCTTGAATGAGGTGACGAACGGTTTTTGCTCGATCAGCAACTGAAATTCCAGAAGTAACCCCATTCCCTTTGTAATCTACAGAGACCGTGAATGCAGTGCCCATCGGATCGGTATTGTTGTTGACCATTGGGTAGAGGTCCAAGTCTCTACTGCGCTGTTCGGTAATGGGTGTACAAATGAGTCCCCGACCGTGCTTTGCCATAAAATTGATCATCTCAGGTGTAACCATCTCGGCTGCTCCGACAAAATCTCCTTCGTTTTCTCGGTTTTCATCATCTACAACAATGATGACCTTGCCATTGCTTATATCGTCAATTGCAGCTTCAATGGAATCTAGGCGAATGTGTTCAGCCATGCTTTATTTTTTTTAAAATGAATTGTTGCGAACGCCGAAGTGTTAGCTTTAAACGTTCAACATCAAAAACAGACTTATCTTTTGTTGCGCGAAGTACGGCAATTATCCCCACAATAGTTAACACAAGTGAGGTTAACCATGCTCCCCAAAATGGATGTAAACTTCCGTCCTCAGCACTATTTTTAAATAAAGTGCCCGCAAAATGATAAGTCAAAAAAACAGATAAAGCAACAACGATGGGTAACCCAAATCCACCTTTGCGGATAATGGCACCTAGTGGAGCGCCAACAAAAAACAGCAGTAAGGCAGCGTATGCAGAAACAAATTTATCATCACGCCAAAGGCGGTGTAGATTGATGACTTTTTCCCGAATAAAAAAAACATTTTTCTGATTCGAAAAGCTATTTAGTTGCATTTGTACATTGTCCTTTGCTGTTGTCAATACACGTACTTTATCTTTTCGGGCGATTGTCGCTAAATATGCTTTTCTGCCTTCGAATGAAGTTGTAGTAGCACGTTTTTTTATTTGATGCAATGATTTGATCCCTGATCGTAAATATATAGTATTCCCAAACCCTTTAATTTCCGTGATGTACTTAGACGAAAGCGAGTCTATACTTTGACTTAACTCGCTAACATTTTGCATTTTAAATGTATTGGAGTAGTTCGTTTCTTCTAAATCTACGTCGTTAAAAGTGCGCAAATCAATATTCATGACATATTGTTCAAAAGCAATTCGGCTGTGTGGATATGTTTTTTTGGTCGCCTTTTTCTGAAAGACTTCTTCATAACGAAAACCATCGTACAAAATCAGTTGGATTCCCTCACTTAGTTCTTCGCTCTTTAATTCGCCTCGTTTTGCCTTTATCACGATCCGATTTACCTGATCAGGAGATTTTTCGTGGATAATGACATCTTCCAGCATACGGTTATTTTCTCCATACTTTCGACCAACCTTTATATTGCTTTCTCCAATGTCGTTAAACATTCCTTCTGTAATGGCTAGCGCTGGACGCATCTTAGATAGATTTTTTCGCAGGTTATAGGTTTTAAATTCTGCAAGTGGGATAACCGTGTTGGCTACGTAAAAAGTGAGTATACAGACAATACTATTGATGATGATTAAAGGGCGCATGGCACGCATTAGTGAGATTCCTGCAGATTTCATTGCGGCAAATTCATAACGCTCGGCAAAATTTCCAAATGTCATGATGGAAGCCAGTAAAATGGTTAGTGGCAGTACCAACGGGATGAGTTTGGGCGAATAGTAAAGCAAAAACTTAAGCAATACAATGACATCAAGCCCCTTTCCTGCAAATTCATCGATAAAAACCCAAACAGTTTGTATGATAAAAATAAACATCAGTATAAAAAAGAAACTCACCAACACTGTTAGGTAGCTTTTTAAAATATACCGATCTAAAATAGAAACCTTCATTAAAGACGATCTATGTAATAGTTGGGATAATCTTTTTGGTCAAACACAAAAGTATCTGCTGCCAAGTCCACATCAGGGGTAAAGCTTCGAACTGTCAGCGTGGTCTCTGTATCGTTTTCACCAACTTCAATAAGTTTGTAGATATGATAGGTTTTGGTATCTATTCCCAGCAGCAGGTATGCGGCTTGTGCATAGGTGTCAATAGGAGTTAATTTAATGTATTGTATCGTTCTTCCACCTAGAATGGGCTGTTTTATATCCCATGTAAATAGATAACCTTCTTTGTAGAAGCTAAAAAGTGAGGATGGGTTGAGCCCTTCGCCTAAGGCATCGCCGACATCTTCGATAAGCACTTCTTCATTCTCAGGATTGACAGTATGCACTTGGCTACCGTCACATATTTGTTTTATCCCCATTAAATTCAATAAATAGGAGTCGCCTTGGACAACTAGTGAACCACGCTCTTTTTGTTGAATGTATTCACTTCTGTTTACCAATTCGTAGGTAAAATCAACCTTAATATTCGAATAAGAGGCAAGCGTTTTCGATACTTTTTCCAATAATTTGTTGGCTCGCGCTTCATGCTCTTGCGCAAGTGTAAAACTAGAAGTACAAAGACAGATGAGTAGGAGCTTAGCTATTTTGTTCATTTTCTAAAAATTCATGCAACGAAATCACATCAGGAAACAAAACCTCACGAGCTTTGCTACCGCCAAAGGGACCAACAATACCGGCAGCCTCTAATTGATCAATGATTCGACCTGCTCGATTGTAGCCCAATTTTAGCTTTCGTTGCAAAAGGGATGCCGAGCCTTGTTGTGCATTAACGACAACTTCAGCAGCTTCTCTAAAAATAGGGTCACGATCTTCTATATTGTTTTCTTTGGTACTTGTCGAATCGTCAGAAACGTATTCTGGAAGTTGATGAGCTTGAGCATATGCACGTTGCGCACCAATAAAGTCGGTTATTTTTTCAACTTCCGGGGTATCCACAAAAGCACATTGAAGCCGGATGAGGTTGTTCCCTTGTGTAAACAGCATATCTCCTCTTCCAATGAGTTGATCAGCACCACCACTATCTAAAATGGTACGTGAGTCTACTTTGGAAGTAACCCGAAAGGCAACTCGAGCAGGAAAATTTGCCTTAATCAATCCTGTAATGACATTCACAGACGGACGCTGTGTGGCGATAATAAGGTGAATACCAATAGCTCTAGCCAACTGTGCCAATCTCGCAATAGGAGTCTCTACTTCTTTGCCTGCGGTCATAATTAAATCTGCAAACTCATCAATAACCAAAACGATATACGGTAGATAGGCGTGACCATCGTGGGGATTTAATCGTCGCTCTTTAAATTTAGCGTTGTACTCTTTTATGTTGCGACACATGGCGTTTTTAAGCATGTCGTACCGTCGATCCATCTCGATACATAACGAGTTTAGTGTATTGATAACTTGTTTGTTATCTGTAATAATGGAATCTTCCACATCAGGAAGCTTAGCAAGATAATGCCGTTCTATTTTGTTGAATAAGGTCAGTTCCACTTTCTTTGGATCAACAAGTACGAACTTGATTTCGGCAGGATGCTTTTTGTATAGCAATGAAGTTAAAATGACATTTAAGCCTACTGACTTTCCTTGCCCAGTAGCACCCGCCATTAGCAAGTGAGGCATCTTGGCAAGATCAACAACAAAAGTCTCATTACTGATTGTTTTTCCCAAGGCAAGCGGTAGTTCCATCTCTGCTTCTTGAAATTTTTTCGCTAGAATGACCGAGCGCATGGAAACTATAGTCGCATTTTTGTTTGGCACTTCAATACCCACCGTTCCTTTTCCTGGGATAGGTGCGATAATTCGAATTCCTAAAGCAGCAAGAGATAGTGCAATATCATCTTCTAAGTTCTTGATTTTGGATACGCGAACACCAGCGGCGGGAACTATTTCATAAAGGGTGACGGTAGGTCCAATAGTCGCTTTGATGTCGGCTATCCCAATTTGATAGTTACTAAGGGTCTCCACAATTCGTTCTTTGTTTTCCTCTAACTCTTGTTCGTTAATGGTAATTCCCTCATGTGGATAGCTTTTAAGCAGCGATTCAGTCGGAGAATGGAAATTCTTTAATTCTAGTGTTGGATCAACTTCACCAAAATCTGCTACTAATTTCTTCGCCTTTTTGACGACTTCATCCTCTTCTGTATCTACAACTGATAGGGTTACATCGTCTTCTTGTTTTCGCGTTTCCGAAATGGCTTTCTCCTTGACTTTTGTTACTGGTTTTTTAGGTTCAGGTGGAGCTTTGAATGATACTTCATTCACTTCTTCTTGTGGGATAACTTCTTCAATTGGTTCTTCTTTGACTGATTTTTTAAATGATGGTAGGCGAACATTTTCAGGTTTCCATTTAAGTTGAAAGACCAAAAAGCTTATACCAATCATCGCAAGCAGTGCACCTACGCCTAGCGGTCCTATGTATTGTACCAGTAGGGTAGTGCTTTCAAAACCAGTTACTCCACTCAATAACGGGTACTGCGGTAAAACCAAAGCAACAGCCATTGAAACCCATAGTGCCAACAACAAAGTCCATATCCAACGCCCACTAATTTTTGCCACTCCTTGGTTTAAAAAATAGCTGATTCCCGTAACAAACACCATAAAAGCTACAAGAAAGGCACCAATACCCACTCCTTGATAAATAAATAAATGACTTAGTATTGCTCCTAACTTGCGAATGCTGTTTTGGGCTACTACCGTTCGGTCGGTAAATTGGCCAAGCGTACTTTGGTCTGCCTTCCAAGTTTGGAAAAACGAGAAAAAAGCGGCAAAAAGTAAAATTGAAATAAGGACACAAAAGGCACCCCAAACAATTTGCTGTTGTCGGTTTAGCGCTTTGACGCGAAATCTTGATTTACTCATCATTGTTTATGTATCAAAAATACAACAAAAAAGCCCGATGATTCCATCGAGCTTTTATAATGTGACTTTCTATTGAATAGAATAATTATTTTAGATCGAATCGATCTGCATCCATAACCTTATTCCAAGCAGCTATGAAGTCATGTACAAACTTGTCGTTATTGTCGTTTTGCGCATAGACTTCGACAATAGCACGTAGCTCAGAATTCGACCCAAAAACCAAATCTGTTCGTGATGCTGTACGCACTTCTTTTCCAGTAGTCCTGTCATGACCAACATAGGAGTTGTAAGCAGCAGTCTGCCATTTAACATCCATAGATAAAAGCGTTTTAAACCAACTATTATCTAACTTCCCATCTGTCCAAACGCCATCATCATTAGACGAAATGCCCATCGCGCGCATGCCTCCAACCAAAACGGTCATTTCGGTAGGGGTAATTCCAAGAAGCTGGGCTTTGTCAAGCATGATTTCTTCAGGCGATACGGCAAATTCTTTTTCGCTGTAATTTCTAAATCCACATGCTCTAGGCTTGAGTAAGTTGAATGAATCAACATCTGTATCTTCTTGAGTAGCATCGCCACGCCCTGTCGAAACAGTTACTTGGGCACCACTTGCTTGCTCAATACCCACAGCACCACCAAGAATGATAACATCTGCAACACTAGCACCCGTGTTGGCTGCTATATCCTCATAAACGGCTAGTACTGCTGAAAGCTGGCCAGGTTTGTTAACCGCCCAATTTTTTTGCGGTTTAAGTCGGATTCGCGCCCCATTGGCACCTCCACGATTGTCTGACCCACGGAAGGTTGATGCAGATGCCCAAGCAGTTTCTACCATTTGTTGATGAGTAAGCCTACTGGATTCAAGCGCAGCTCTTACTTTTTCTTCATCTGCCGCAGAAAGTGTTTTTCCCGCTGGTACAGGATCTTGCCAAATGTAGTCAACATCTTTAAAGTCCCCTGCTACATAGTTGCTTTTTGGTCCCATATCACGGTGAAGTAACTTAAACCAGGCTCGCGCAAAGGTTTCGCCAAACTCATCCGGGTTTTCGATAAAGCGTTCACAGATTTTTCTGTACGCAGGATCAACTTTTAGCGAGATATCCGCCGTGGTCATCATCGGAAGCACTTTATGGTCACTTCCATCTACTTGTGGAACCATGTCTTCTTCAGCACAATTTACAGGATGCCATTGAAAAGCCCCAGCAGGACTTTTCTTACATTCCCACTCATACTTGAACAGCAGATCGAAATAACCCATATCCCATTGTGTTGGGTTGGTCGTCCAAGGCCCCTCAATACCACTAGTTATGGCATCTACTCCTTTACCAGATTTAAAAGTACTCATCCAACCAAAACCTTGCTCTTCAATGGAAGCTCCTTCAGGTTCAACACCAACCAGACCATCATCTCCTGCTCCATGGGCTTTGCCAAATGTATGCCCTCCAGCGGTTAGCGCTACAGTTTCCGCATCGTTCATTGCCATGCGCTTAAATGTTTCGCGTACGTCTTGTGCTGACAATGCAGGATCTGGGTTTCCATTGGGTCCTTCAGGGTTTACGTAAATAAGGCCCATCTGAACAGCCGCCAAGGGATTTTCTAAATCTTGACGTGTTTTTCCGTAACGGTTGTCGCCAAGCCATTCGTCTTCTGCTCCCCAATAAATATCTTTTTCTGGATGCCAAATATCTTCTCTTCCCAAAGCGGTACCGTGGTTAGGTCCGCCCATGTCTTCAATGGCTACATTCCCTGCAAGAACGAGTAGGTCCGCCCAGCTAAGGTCGTTTCCGTACTTTTCCTTAACAGGCCAAAGTAAGCGACGTGCTTTGTCAAGGTTTCCGTTATCAGGCCATGAATTCAGTGGTGCAAAGCGTTGAGCGCCAGTAGCTGCACCTCCTCGTCCATCACCAGTGCGGTAAGTTCCAGCTACGTGCCATGTCATACGAATAAAAAAGGGACCATAATGACCATAATCCGCAGGCCACCAGTCTTTACTGTCACGCATCACCTGAACAATATCTTCCTTTACCGCTTCAAGGTCAAGGTTCTTAACGTTTTCACGATAGTTAATTTCTTGTATGGGGTTACTTTTGGCGTCGTGTTGTCTTAGGATATCTAAGTTTAAATGATTTGGCCACCAATCTTTGTTTTGTGTTCCAAGGTTGGGTTGGGTTGTTGCTCCGTGGAAGGGGCATTTACTTTCGCTCATAACTATTGATTTTTAATGAAATAAAAATACAAAAATTACAAGAGGTTAGAGGCGAACTTTATTTTAATTATCTATCAACTAATAATTAATGCTGATGCTAGGATTTTAGCTGCTTGATTTTGTAGCCAATGGCAGCAACAAGCAAGGTAGTAAATGGGCTTAACCAATTAAAGATGGCGTATACAAAATACTCAGCTACAGAAACACCCAAAACTCCAGACTGGTATGCACCACAAGTATTCCAGGGTACCAAAACGGAGGTTACGGTACCCGAGTCTTCGAGTGTACGACTCAAATTTTCGGGAGCTAGGTTTCGGTCTTTATACGCTTGGTCAAACATTTTCCCCGGTACAACCAAGGACAAATATTGATCAGAAGCTGTAACATTAATCGCCAGACAAGAAACAACAGTGCTGGCAAATAATTGAAAAGTAGATTGCGCCCAGCTTAACAGTGCTGCACTAATTGCTTTAAGCGCACCAATGGCATCCATAATACCTCCAAACACCATGGCACAAATAATCAACCAAATAGTGCCAAGCATTCCAGCCATTCCACCCGATTGAAATAAATCATTCAGTAGTGGGTTACTTGTTTCTATAGATGTAGAAATGGTTATGGTATCCATGAGTACCCTGTATCCAGATGAAAGCTTTAATTGGGCAACACCTGCTAATTCGGTTAGTAGATTTTGCTGAAAGATAAGTGCAAAAATCACACCCAAAAGTGTCCCGATAAGTAAGGCTACTAATGGAGGAGTTTTGCGGGCAATAAGCACCACGACAATTACCGGCACTATAAACAAAAGTGGACTGATGCTAAAACGTTCTTTAATGGCCAATAGCAAGGGTTCGGTTTGTGCAACGGCTGTTGTGTCATGGGTGAAGCCGATAATGAGAAACACAACGAGCGTCACCAATATGGTTGGGACGGTGGTGATGGTCATATAGCGTATATGCGAAAACAATTCACCACCAGCCATAGCAGGTGCAAGGTTGGTCGTGTCACTCAAAGGCGACATCTTATCGCCAAAATAAGCCCCAGATATAACCGCTCCAGCAATCATGCCCACAGGAAGACCCATGGCTTTTCCAATGCCAATGAGTGCAATGCCCACGGTGGCTGAAGTGGTCCAGCTGCTGCCCGTAGCCACTGAAATGAGCGCACAGATAATAATACAAGCTGCCAAGAAAAAGGTGGGATGTAAAATTTGAAGTCCATAATAAATCATGGCGGGAATAATGCCACTGACCAGCCATGTTCCAGCCAAAGCACCCACAAACAACAAGATAAGTATAGCACCCGTAACCGATTTGAGGTTTTCCGCCACTTGTTGTAGCATGTCTTTGTCACTGACTTTTTTTCTAAAACCAACCATAGCTGCAACGGCACCGCCAAGGAGTAAGATAAACTGATTGGAACCGCCCAATGCATCATCTCCATAAATACTAACATTTAGCGAAAGTAACAGAACCAATGCCACTATGGGGAGCATGGCCAAACGAAGTGGTAGGGTGGGCTTTTGTTTCATTTATGATGTAATAATACGATTTTGTTGTGAATAGGTATTTTACTTTGCTAAATATACTCACATACCCGTACATTTGTATTAAAATTAAGTGAGATGAATCAATTTGATGTTGCCATTATTGGATCTGGACCTGGGGGCTATGTTGCCGCCATTCGTTGTGCTCAACTAGGCATGAAAACAGCATTAATAGAAAAAGAAGCTACACTAGGAGGTACTTGCCTTAATGTGGGTTGTATTCCATCCAAATCTCTTTTAGATTCTTCGCATCACTACGAAACAGCCACAAAAGACTTTGCCGAGCACGGTATAGACGTCAAAGGTGCTATTGAGGTCAATTTTCCGCAAATGATTGCCCGCAAGCGAGAAGTAGTTTCTACAACCGTCAAGGGTATTGATTACCTGATGGATAAAAACAAAATCACTGTCCTTCGGGGATTGGGTTCTTTTGAAGACGCGACCCATATTAAAATCACAGGGAAAGATGCTCAAGTGATTGAAGCAAAAAAGACCATCATTGCCACGGGCTCTACGCCGGGCAGCCTGCCGTTTATTGACTTAGACAAAGAACGTGTCATTACGTCCACAGAGGCCTTGGAGCTTTCTGAAATTCCCAAACATCTCGTTGTCATTGGTGGAGGTGTTATTGGATTGGAACTCGGACAGGTATACCGCCGATTGGGTGCTGAGGTAAGCGTCATTGAATACGCCGTTCGCATCAGTCCGGTACTGGATGCTGCACTTTCTAAAGAATTGATGAAAGTGATGAAAAAACAAGGGGTGAAATTTCACCTCTCACATCAAGTTACTGCTGTAAGCCGCAAAGGAAAAAAGGTAACGGTAACGGCAAATGACAAAAAAGGAGCAGCCCAGACATTTGAAGGGGATTACTGTTTGGTTTCTGTTGGACGTAGGCCCTACACCAATGGACTTAATGCCGAAGCTGCTGGAATTGTACTCAACGACAAAGGTCAGGTAGAAGTAAACGATCAACTTCAAGCAGCACCAAACATATACGCCATTGGCGATGTGGTCCGAGGAGCCATGTTGGCACACAAAGCCGAAGAAGAAGGCGTCATGGTCGCTGAGTTTATTGCCGGACAAAAACCGCATATTGACTACAACCTTATTCCAAACGTTATTTACACATGGCCAGAAGTAGCTGCAGTAGGCAAAACGGAGGAAGAGCTTAAAGCTGCTGGAGTTGCCTACAAAAAAGGGCAATTCCCCATGCGTGCGCTGGGACGTTCCAGAGCAAGTATGGATACAGATGGTTTTATCAAAATATTAGCGCACGCAGAAACAGATGAAATCTTGGGCGCACACATGATAGGCGCACGAGCTTCCGACCTGATTACAGAAGCCGTAACGGCTATGGAATTCCGCGCCTCTGCCGAGGATGTAGCACGGATGAGCCATGCGCACCCTACCTATGCCGAAGCGGTAAAAGAAGCAGCACTAGCCGCTACCGAAGACCGTGCCTTGCACGTGTAGCGTAACTACAGCAAAATGATAAAAAAGGCGTTTGTAACGCCTTTTTTTATGCCCAACTTTTTTTATTGAATAGTAACATTACGAGGGATAACAATTTGCTAGAAGTATTTGATCCCAAAGTTATTGCCTCATTCCAAACGTTAACTGGAGAAGATGAACTGTTTGAAAGCAGCTTACTTTCTTTAAATTTTATGCAGGAAAACCACACAGATGTCCCCATCTCTATTCCACTATCAAAGGAAGGCGTCAATACTTTCCCAAACATATTGGGTATTCTGGGAAATGGTATAATGAATCGTTATAATTGGATTTTTGATTATTCTGAATTAACCGCATATTATGAACCAAACAGTTTGAATAACAGTAAGTTTGAGTATCCGTGCACTGACTTTAGAATAAATAGGGAAGGCAATAAAATGCTTTTTGAAAGTGTACAGCCAAACTCCGAATTGGATAAAAAGGGTATTGAAGACGGCATGGAAATTAACTCAATTAATGGCTATGGAATTGAAGCTTATCCGAAACTAAAAGCTTTATTAAAAAAGGAAGGTGTGAAATTGAAAATTAAATATTTTTCCAAGCGTGGAAAACTGAAAAAGATGAGGATAAAGACGGAATGAAAAATATGAAAATCGTTGTATATAATTTTACGGATCAAAAAAATAACACATAAAGTATCACATTCGCCATTCACTTCAACCCCAAACCACGCCTCACCCGCCCAACCCAAGGCTTTAGCGTTATTGGATAAAGCAACACAACTGCCGTAATCCCAACCACAAAGCCAAGTGCACCAACAACGGTTACTTGCCAAGAAAGCGATTCTTTGTAAAATTTATACAGACCAATGCTGGTAAAACTTCCGTATAATATCACGTAGTGTACAATATAGAGCGATAAGGTTTTGGTGCCGATTTTTTGCCATAAGCTTTGCCGAATCAACGGCTCCAAAAGCATGAAAAAACCAAATAGCAGCAGCACATCGCCAAGACGGACAAACAAAAAGTCTGTATCTCCAAGCTGTCCAAAAAGTTGGTTGTGAAAAGAAAGCACAAACCCAGTAGCGATAAAAGCAAGACTCCACAACCTTAGTTTCTTTGTTTGCGTAGGAAAGATATAGGCAATACCCGCGCCAAAACTTACATATCCTAGCCACGGAAGGATATAAAATACAGCTCCGTTTGCTTTGGTTAAATAGGCTGCGATAAAATAGGGAAGTCTATCAAAAACGATGTCTGTGTAAAGGGTATTGGTTGAAAAGACAGCTACGGTGATCAAAAAGAAAACCAGTGCATTTATTTTACCAAGTTTATGCAAAATAAGATAGGAACCAACCAAAAACACCAACCCAAGCCCAATGATGTGCAGTACATCGGGTTGCATAAAGGTTTTGGTTAGTTTTCCAGAAGACAATAAGTAGACAAAAGATAGCCGAAGTGCATATCCCCAAAGAATGAGTTCAACAGCTCTTTTTAGCCCTTTTTTGACTCTTGGATTTGCCCAACCGGATTCACCATTTCGCAATAACAAAAACATAAACACCCAGCCCGTGATTGTAAAAAATACGGGCGCGGTAAATCCACGGCAGTAGTACCACAATTGGTAAACAAAATGATTTGGGTCAATGGTCGATGGGTCAAGCAATCCACTGATTAAATGGCCCTGCAGCATCATCAAAATAGCAAAGGCGCGAAGGGCATCAATAAAATAAAGCCGTTGCCTTAACATAGTGCTACATTAGAAGTATTGGTTGAACTTGTCCTGAATGTTATCCAAAGCCAAATTTCCAAGACTTCCCATGTGCGTGTGGGACAGTTTTTTTGGCGGAACGAATGTTCCTTCTTCAAGCTGTTGTCCAACCTGCTTATACGCATCTCTAAATGGAACACCCTGCTGTACCAACTCATTCAGCGCATCTACCGTAAAGGCATAGGTGTAGATGCTGTCTTCCATAATGTCGTCGCGCACCTGTACTTGTTTGATAGTGCTGTTTAGGATAGTAAGGCAGTCTTTAAGTTCATCTATGCCCTCGAGCATTCTACCTTTAAATAGCTGCATTTCGCGGTGATAGCCACTTGGCAGGTTTTGACCAAGCAGTGCAAAATCATTACCCAACCCTTGAATCAAAGCACATTTTCCTCTTATAAGTTCAAAAATATCTGGATTCTTTTTGTGCGGCATGATACTCGACCCTGTAGTCAGGTGGTCTGGAAACGAGAGAAAATTAAAGTTCTGGCTCATGTAGAGGCATACGTCCATAGAAAACCTTCCAAGGGTGGATGCCAGTGAGCCAAGTGCATTGGCCGTGATGCGCTCTGTCTTGCCTCTTCCCATTTGTGCGGCAACCGCATTTACCTTAAGCGCTTTAAACCCAAGTGCTTTTGTTGTCTGGGAACGATCGATACCAAACGAACTTCCATAGCCTGCTGCACTTCCCAATGGATTTTGGTCGCAAATGGTATGGGCTGCATTTAGCAATACAACATCGTCTATCAGTGATTCTGCATAGGCAGAAAACCACAAGCCAAAGGAGGAGGGCATGGCCACTTGCAGGTGCGTATAACCTGGTAGCAAGACATCTTTATGCTTATCGGCGAGCTGCATCCACGTATCAAATAGGTCTTTTGCTAGGTTTTTTATTTCTGTCAGTTCATCCTTTAGCAACAGTTGCATGGCCGTAAGGACCTGATCGTTTCTCGAACGAGCCGTATGAATTTTCTTCCCTGCATCACCAAGACGCTCGGTTAGTAAAAATTCAATTTTAGAGTGGATATCTTCAAAATCCTTTTCGATTACAAAATCTTCTTTGGTTACCAGCGACATGATGTTATCCAGCTCATCAGTAAGCTGTTTTCCTTCTTCTTTAGAGAGTAAGCCTACGCTTGCCAGCATCTGTGCATGTGCTTTTGATGCCAAAACATCATATGGAGCCAACCGAACATCCCAATGTCTATCGGCACCAACAGTAAATCGATCTACTTGTTCTGATGTGCTTGTCTTTTTTTTCTGCCAAAGCTTCATAACGCTTGTTTTAATATGGTAATATACAACGGGATTGCCTCTTCAATTTCCTTTACATAAATAAATTCATCTGCCGTATGCGAGCGTGGCGAATCGCCAGGTCCTAATTTTAGCGAATTGCACGAGAGTACTGCTTGATCCGAAAGGGTAGGGGAACCGTAGGTTTCGCGTCCTGTTGCAACCCCGGCTTTAACAATGGGATGCTCCATCGGAATAGATGATGAGCCTAACCGCAGCGAACGTGCTTTTACCTCACATGGCGCAGCCTGTAACAATTCGTTTATTTCAGCATTGGTATAGCGGTCGTTTACACGCACATCCAATACCATTTTTACATCTGCCGGAACGGCATTGTGTTGCTTTCCCGCATTAATTTGCGTAACGGTAAGTTTTACAGGACCTAAGGTTTCCGAAACTCGATCAAAATCATACGAATTAAACCAATCGATAACGCTGCCAATTTTATCAATGGGGTTATCGCTGTTAGGGTGTGCCGCATGACTTGCCGTTCCATGTATTGTTACATCAAATACCACCAATCCTTTTTCGGATACTGCCAAGTGCATTTGCGTGGGTTCGCCCACGATTGCGGTATCAATAGGCGGAAGGATAGGCAACAAACTGTTTAGTCCGTTTGGCCCAGAAGTTTCCTCCTCTGCTGTGGCAGCCACAACAAGGTTATATGCCATGTCTTTTTGCTCGTAGAAATACACAAAGGTTGTCAACAAACATACAAGGGCACCCCCGGCATCGTTGCTGCCCAAGCCATAGAGTTTCCCGTCACTGATTTCAGCTTTGTATGGGTCTTTGGTGTACCCACTATTGGGATGCACGGTGTCGTGGTGTGAGTTAAGTAGCAAATAAGGTTTGGTAGGATCTTCGTGTTTGTTTATGGCGTACACATTGTTGTTCTCTTGTTGACAAACAACCCCGTGTTTTTCTAACCACTGCTTAATGATGGCAGCCGTTTGGTCTTCCTCACTCGAAAGCGAAGGGGTGTTGATGAGGTCTTGAAGCAATTGAATTGCCTCTTGTTGCAGTTCTTCGATTCGACTCATATCAATGTAGTTTTCGGTGCATTTATTTCTGAAAGTGCTGCAACATTGCTGATGATTACTTCTTTAACGCCATTTTGGAGTGCGTCAAAGCCGTTGTGCAATTTGGGTACCATTCCCTGATGAATGACTCCTGTCGCAATATAGGTTTCGGTTGTTTCTTTGGACAATTCAGCAATAACGTCCTCAGGCTTATTGGTGTCTTTAAGTACGCCCGCATGCTCGAAACAATAGAAGAGCGATACGTCATATTCCACCTGCATGGCTATGGCTACTTGCGCAGCTATGGTATCCGCGTTTGTATTGAGTAATTGCCCATTTTTATCGTGCGTGATGGCACAAAGTACCGGAACAAAATCTTGTGATGTCAATGCGGCAAATACCTCCGTATTTACTTGTGTAATATCTCCAGCAAATCCGTAGTCAATATCTGTAACAGGTCTTTTGATTGCTTGTATGCAATTCCCGTCTGCTCCGCTAAGGCCGACAGCATTTACCTCTAATTTTTGAAGTTCAGCCACAATTTTTTTGTTCGATAAACCGGCATAGCTCATCACGGCTACATCAAGCATGGAAGTATCTGTTATGCGTCTGCCGTTTACCATTTTGGGTGATATACCCAATTGCTTTGCAAGTGCTGTCGCATGTCTGCCACCGCCGTGCACCAAGAGTTTGGCTCCCGCTAAGCCAGCAAAGGCAGCAAGTACTTCTTGCAGCGCTGCAGCATCGTTGACCAAATGGCCCCCAACTTTTAGGATATGTAGCTTTGGTTTCACGACAGTAATGTTTTTAATACCGCAGCAGCGGCATAGGTTCTGTTGTTGGCTTGCTCAATTACTTTGGAGTTTGGACCGTCCAATACACCATCAGATACCACCACATTTCTTCGGATGGGTAAGCAGTGCATAAAAGCTGCTTGATTGGTCAAAGCTAATTTTTCTGGGGTTAACATCCACTCGTTGTCTGTTCGTAGAATCTGTCCATAGGAACCATAGGAACTCCAATTCTTGGCATAAACCACGTCGGCACCTTTGAGTGCTTCGTCTTGGTTGTGAACTACAGGAATATCCTTAGTGATACGTGGATCCAAGTCATAACCTACCGGATTAGTGATAACGAAATCCGCATCTAGGTATTCCATCATTCTAGTAAATGAATTGCCTACTGCGTGCGGTAATGATTTTGGATGCGGTGCCCATGTCAACACTACCTTTGGTTTTTTGGGGAGCTCAAGCTCGGATAGTGTAAGCGCATCGGCTAAGGCCTGTAAAGGATGGGCAGTTGCACTTTCCATATTTAAAATGGGTACCGTAGCATGTTCAATAAATCGCTGCAACACCTGCTCGGACTCATCTTTTTCTTTGTCCGTCAGCGTGGCAAAGGCACGGATGCCCACCACATCGCAATATTGTGAAACCACCTGTGCAGCTTCTTTAACATGCTCTGAGCGCAAGCCTTCCATGATGGTTTCGTCTTCGTATTCAATGGCCCAAGCCTCGTTACTGAAATTCATCACCATTACATCCATGCCCAACAAACGACCTGCTTTTTGAGTACTCAATCGTGTTCGTAAGCTAGGGTTAAAGAACAACAGCCCGAGGGTTTTGCGTTTGCCTAGTTTCTCGTATTGATATGGATTTGCTTTGATTTCTTTGGCAAGAGCTACTTGCGCATCAAAATTTTGAAGGTCATTAAGCGTTAAAAATTGTTTCATAATACATTTTCTAATGCAGTGAAAAACTGGTCAAGGTGTTTTTGCTGCACGGTGAGTGGAGGTAAAATCCGCAATAACTTTTTGTTGCTGCTCCCTCCGGTAAATATGCGGTGTTCGTAAATGAGTTTTTTGCGTAGTTCACCTACTTCAAAGTCAAATTCCAATCCTAGCATCAGTCCACGACCTTTTACCTTTTTTATATCGGGAATACGTTTAGCTCTATCGAAAAAGGCTTCGCCCAGTTGGGTGGCGTGCTCCATTAACTTCTTTTTCTTTAATACTTCCAAAACCGCCAGACTTGCCTGACAGGCCAAGTGGTTTCCGCCAAATGTTGTTCCCAGCATCCCATACCAAGGCTTGATGTCGGGATGTGCCAAAATGCCACCTACAGGAAATCCGTTCCCCATGCCTTTGGCCATGGAAATTATATCTGGTGTAATGCCATAGTGTTGAAAGGCAAAGAATTTGCCCGAACGTCCAAAACCAGATTGCACCTCGTCTGCAATAAGACAGGTATCGGTCTCACGACAGCTTTTTTCCACCTGTTTCATGAATTTTTCAGTGGGCATATCCAAACCACCAACCCCTTGAATGGCTTCGATGATAACGGCACATACATCTCCTTTTGACAAAATTTCTGCTAGCCCTTTTTCATCGCCAAATTCAAGGAATATAACCTCCTGCTGCGCATTGAGTGGTGCAATAATTTTAGGCGTATCTGTGGCGGCAACTGCTGCACTTGTTCTGCCGTGAAAGGCATTTTTAAAAGCGACTATTTTTGACTTACCTGTATGAAACGAGGCGAGCTTAAGTGCGTTTTCATTGGCTTCAGCTCCCGAGCTACACATAAACAGTTGATAGCCCTCACACCCTGACTGTGCTTCAATTTCATCTGCCAGTTGGGTTTGCAATGGGTTCTGAATGGCATTGGAGTAAAAGCCAATGCGCGAAATTTGCTTCTTAAGTCGTCGGTTGTACACCGAGTTTTGGTGTCCTATACTGATTACCGCATGACCACCGTATAAGTCAAGATACTTCTTTCGGTCTGCGCCATAGACATATACCCCTTTGGCTTTAACGGGTGTTACGTCATAAAGTGGATATACATCAAATAATGGCATAATTAGTCTTGTGCTATTTCGTTAATTTTCTTAAATGAGGCTACGATACCTTGGATAAGCGATGAACTTAGTCCTTGGTGCTCCATTTCGTTTAGCCCCTCAATGGTGCATCCTCTGGGTGTGGTTACTTTATCGATTTCTTCTTCTGGGTGCGCACCTGTTTCAATAAGCAAAGAAGCTGCGCCCATAGCAGTGTACATCGACATTTTCATGGCTTCTTCAGCGTCAAAACCAAGCTGTACGCCTCCTTGTGTTGTAGCGCGAATTAAGCGCATCCAAAAGGCAATTCCTGACGCACAAATCACCGTTGCTGCACGCATGTGCTGTTCTTCGATTACAATACTTGTTCCGAGTCCATTAAAAATAGCTTCGGCTATGGGCATGCGTTCTGCACCCTTTTTGTTGGCACAAAGACAAGTCATCGATTTACCAACAGATATGGCAGTATTGGGCATGGAACGGATAATAAATACCTCCTGACCTACTACTTCTTCCATCTTTTTAATCGAAAAACCAGTGACCGTTGAAATTAATACGTGGTTGTCGTGAAGTAAACCTTTTATTTCTTCGAGCAGCCCGCCGAGTTGTCTGGGTTGTACAGCAAGTATGATGATGTCAGACTCTTGTACAGCTTTTTTATTGTCTGCCGTGACGTAAGTGTTGGCATACTCCGTCCAAGAATTAATACTCTCTACATTACGTCTTGTAAGATATAACTGTGTAAGGTTGTTGTTGGTGATTAGTCCACGTCCAATGCTTAGTCCTAAATTTCCGGCTCCTAGTATGGCTATTTTCATAATTAAAAAGAAGTTGATTTTAAATGTAATCCTGTTGTTTGTTCAATTCCGAACATCAAGTTCATGTTTTCTACTGCCTGACCCGATGCTCCTTTCACTAAATTATCAATAATACTGGTCACCAAAAGCTGACCCTCGTGCAAATGTAGGTGTACCAAACACCTGTTCGTGTTGACCACTTGTTTGAGTGCCAATGGTGCACGGCTAACAAACGTAAACGGGCAGTCTTTGTAGTAATCCTCAAAAATGGCATAGGCATCTTCCAAGCTTCCGTCATATGAGGTATAGGTTGTAGCAAATATCCCTCTGGTGAAATTTCCTCTTATGGGTAAAAAATGCAACTTGGCATTGCTGCCTTGTTCTTGTACGATGGTTTCGCCGATTTCTCCTAGATGTTGATGTACAAAAGGCTTGTAATAAGATATATTGTTGTTTCGCCAGCTAAAATGACTTGTTGCTGAGGGTACCGCACCAGCGCCCGTACTTCCTGTAATCGCATTTATGTGCACGTCTTGCTTTAGTTTTTTTGCTGCTGCTAAAGGGAGTAGCGCCAATTGAATGGCAGTAGCAAAGCAGCCTGGGTTGGCAATTGCTTGTGCTGATTTGATTTTTTCTTTGTTTACTTCGGTTAGCCCATACACATAAGAACGTCCCATAAAATCGTGGTCGTCTTTAAGTCGAAAGTCGTTACTTAAATCAATGATTTTGGTGTTGTCGTTTACTACATTGTCGTGTAAAAAAGCAGCTGAATTGCCATGCCCTAGGCAAAGAAACAACACATCTACCTCTTGGTTTAGCTCCGCCGAAAAGGGTATGTCCAAAATTCCCATCAAGTCGGTATGTGTGTCCGAAACAGCTTTGCCTGCTCGAGTGGTGCTGTACACAAAGTCTATGGATACATTAGGATGATCTACAAGCAAGCGTAAGAGTTCTCCTCCAGTATATCCGGCTCCTCCAACAACGCCTGCAGTTAGTTTATTTATTGACATGCTGATAAATTTTTCCGGCATTGGCCGATAGTTTGATAAATCCTTTTGCTTCGTCTGCAGTCCAGGCTTCATTGGCTTCGCCATAAGTCCCAAACGAATTGTCCATTAGATCATAGTCAGATTTGATTCCATCTAGAGTAAATCGATAGGGGTGAAGCGTAATAAACACAGTTCCTGTTACCGTTTTTTGACTACTGTTAAGTAAGGCCTCAAAATCACGCATTACAGGGTCAAGATATTGCCCTTCGTGCAACATCATGCCGTAATACGAGCCGATATAGTCTTTGTGGTGCAATTGCCATTTGCTTAGTGTATGCTTTTCCAACAGCTGATGCGCCTTGATGCTCGCCAGTGCTGCAGCGGCTTCAAAACCAACTCTACCTTTGATGCCAATAATGGTATCGCCCACATGAATGTCTCTGCCAATAGCAAATGCACCCGCAAGTGTTTGTAATTGCTGAATGGCTTGAACTGGGCTGTAAGTGGTATCGTTAATTCCGACCAATTCTCCTTTGTCAAAATGCAAGGAAATTTTTTCCGATGCCGTTTTTGTACAATCGCTAGGGTATGCGCTATCGGGTAGTGGTTCGCGAGATTTTAAGGTTTCGCTACCGCCAACCGATGTTCCCCACAAGCCTTTATTGATGGAATATTGTGCTTTTTCCCAAGACCAATCAACACCATGTGATTTCAAATATTCTATTTCTTCTTCACGTGAAAGCTTGTTGTCTCGTATAGGAGTGATAATCTCAATTTTTGGTGCTAATGTTTGAAAAATCAAATCAAAGCGGACTTGGTCGTTTCCAGCTCCCGTACTGCCGTGAGCAATGTATTGCGCGCCTAATTTGTTGGCATGCCCAACAATCGCAACAGCTTGCGTAACACGCTCCGCACTTACCGAAAGGGGATAGGTGTTGTTTTTGAGAACATTGCCAAATATGAGGTATTTGACGATGTCTTCATAGAATGTTTCTACGGCATCTATATTGGTGTATGATTTGGCACCTAAAGTAAGTGCCTTTGACTCAAGTGCCGACACTTCAGTTGTATCAAAACCACCCGTGTTAACGCTAACGGCATGTACTTCGTAGCCCGCTTCGCTAAGCGACTTGACGCAATAGGAAGTATCCAAACCTCCGCTGTATGCTAAAACTAATTTTTTGTTCATTTTTTATCTCGTTTAAATGCTTTTTTAAATGACTGTAACCTACCAACAAAACCGTTGTTGTTTTTTGAAGCAGGATCGTACAACATTCCAGTACACAAACACATGGTTTGCTTGGTTCGTGTGAGTACATCGTAATTTTTACAGGTTTGACATCCCTTCCAGAAGGCAGGGTCGTCTGTTAGTTCAGAAAAGGTTACAGGCTTGTAGCCCAAGTCATAATTGATTTTCATTACCGGAAGTCCTGTGGTAATTCCAAATATCTTGGCTCCCGGATACTTTTCTTTAGTGTAATTAAAAATTTGCGTTTTGATTTTTTTCGCAAGACCAATGCCTCTGTAGTTAGGATCAACAATTAATCCTGAATGGGCAACGTATTTTTCGTGTCCCCATGCCTCTATATAGCAGAAACCCGCAAAAGTTTCTCCGTCTAGCGCAATAATGGCATTACCGGATTCGATTTTTTGTTGAATATACTCTGGAGTGCGACGTGCAATTCCTGTTCCACGCACTTGTGCTGAACTGGATATGGTTTCCGAAATGATGGTTGCATACTTGACGTGTATGCGTTTGGCTACTTGAATTTCCATGCTACTGGATTGAAAAGAAAAAAATGATTGAAAAAAAATTGAGGGGGAAACCGGACACACCTAAGTTTCATATACAGTGAATTACCCCAAGGGGCGACGAGCGCGCGGGGAAAAAGAATTACGTGAAACGTTATTTACAATCACAATGCAAATATATATTTTTTTTTAAAGCGATGATGCTATCGTTATTAATTAAGTAATTTTGTTTCATAAGTGAAGCAAAAGTTGGTAACACGCTCAAAAGCAGTCTATAATGTATCAAACTATCCCGATATCAAGGCACAGCTCTTGGATTGGGCTGGTGATTCTTCGCCTATTGCGTGGTACGATTCCAATGATTACCCCCATCAAAACAACGATTTTGACGCCATTCTTGCTCTTGAAACATTTGAAGAAAACCAATGGCATACATCCGAAAAGGAGTTACAAACCGAATTGGGAACCGACTGGCTCTTTGGTTTTTTTAGTTACGAATACAATACAGCTTGGGAGCAAGTAGCGCCCACCAACCCCTCTTTTTTGTCTGTGCCACAACTTCAATTCTTTAAACCCAAAAAACTATGGCTGCTCAAAGGCGATTTACTCACGGCCCTATATTTAGAATCGGATAATCCTGCCGTTGACTTTGAACGCATCACAAACAACATAACAAGAACTGAAGCATCTTTAACGGCTATTGATTTGTCGCCGCGCATCAGCAAGGATATCTATTTACAACACGCAAGCGCACTCAAGCAGCATATCATGCGTGGTGATATATATGAAGTAAACTACTGCATGGAATGGTATGCCGATGAAGTTGATGTTTCGCCCATGACCTTGTTCAATGCATTAAATCGCATCGGCAAAACACCCTTTTCTGCCTTTCTTTCTTTTGACAATACGTATTTGATGTCTGCCTCGCCCGAAAGGTTTTTACAACGCAGAGGCGAAGCCCTTATGTCCCAACCCATCAAAGGAACTGCCGCAAGACATGAGGATGCCGTTATGGACAAATCGGTAGCCGAGGCGCTAAAGCTTGATGCCAAAGAACGCGCTGAAAATATCATGATAACAGACCTAGTACGCAACGACCTTTCTAGGATTGCCAAAAAAGGCTCTGTTGTAGTTAGCGAGCAATGTGCCGTTTATCCATTTGCACAGGTGCATCAAATGATTTCAACCGTTAAGGCTCAGTGTGACCCCGCCTTTACTTCTTTGGACGTTGTCAATGCTTGTTTTCCTATGGGCAGCATGACAGGCGCACCCAAGCAACGTGCCATGGAACTTATCAATCAATATGAACACGGACAACGAGGGTTGTACAGTGGGGCAGTGGGGTATTTTGCACCCAATGGCGATTTTGATTTTAATGTGGTTATCCGCAGTTTGGTTTATGATGCGTCTTCAAAATACCTGTCCACGCATGTGGGGAGTGCACTCACCGCAGCTGCCGATCCATCTAAAGAATACGACGAATGTCAGCTTAAGGTCAAAGCCATTAAGCGTGTTTTGGCAAATAAAAAAACAATTCCCAATATCCATGGTACAAAGGTTTAGCGACCATATTGTTTCCCTTTTGGGCACACCAAAAAAACATCGCTTTTTGCTAGGAGTTAGCGGGGGTGTGGACAGTGTGGTGTTGGCACATTTGTTACATACAGTACAAATTGATTTTGGTATTGCACACGTGAATTATGGGTTACGTGGAGCAGATAGTGATGCCGATGAGCAGTTGGTTCGTGACTTGGCAGCTTCCCTAGATGTACCTTGTCATGTAACACAATCACCCATAGACCCCGCTGCATCGGGTATTCAAGAAAAAGCACGAGACCTACGCTACAGTTGGTTTATGGAAGTGCTTGAAAGAAATACCTACGATATTATCTTGACAGCACACCATGCAGACGATCAATTGGAAACCTTATTCATGCGCCTAACTAGAGCAAGTGGCCTTGAAGGTTTGGGAGGAATACATGATAAAAAGGGCGCTTTGGTGCGTCCGTTATTGCCCTTTCGAAAAGATGAAATTTTGGCTTTTGCCAAGGAACAAAAGCTCCAATGGCGCGAGGATTTTTCCAACAGTTCTACCCAATATTTACGCAATGCCATTCGACATAAGGTATTGCCGTCTTTTATGGAGTTGTCAACTGATGCAGCTGCCAATACACTGTCCAGTATGCAACATTTGCGTGATGCCTATGAAGGCATACAGTCGCAACTGCAAAACATTACATCACATTGGAAGCAACAAGGAGAAGCCTTGAAAATTCCTTTCTCATCTATTGATGCATTGCATCCAAAAAGCTTTTGGCTGCATCATTTGTTTGCGCCTTATGGCTTTGATGTCAAAGAAGTTGAAAAACTGCTGAACACCCATGCGGGAAAAAAATGTACAGGCGAAAAATATATTTTAACGCGAGAACGCCTTCACCTGATTTTGACACCCACTGCTGTAACTGCAGCAACTGAGCAAGACTATTTCTTGGTTCCTGAGGAAGGCTTAGAAACCCCCATCAAACTAAAGATTTCAGCGGATGTTGTCGCATCCAAGCCCACGTCTAAGTACGCGTTGATAGACAAGAAAAAATTGGATTTCCCTTTGATTTTGCGACGTTGGAGAAGTGGCGATGTGTTTTATCCATCGGGCATGACAGGCAAGAAAAAAGTGGCTAAATTTTTCAAAGACGAAAAAATGTCTGCGCTGGACAAAAAACAACAATGGCTGCTGTGTTCGGGAAACGATATTGTTTGGGTAGTTGGCAAACGAATAAATCGTAAATTTGAGGCCGTAGCCAATACATCTACGCTCCAAATTCAACTTGTATGAGATATTTCCTTTTTCTTTTTTGCTGCTTAAGCTTCTCCTGGGGGCAAGATCCCGTAAAATGGAGTGCGCAAGCACGACAAACCGACACCAACACCTATGATGTAATTCTCAAAGCAAACATTCAGGAAAACTGGAAGCTATACGACACTACCCTCCCTGATGGAGGTCCATTACCCACAGTATTGATATGGAATAATGCGACAGCTATCGGTTCTTTAGAAGGCAGTACGGCCAAGACTGGCTATGATCCTATTTTTGAAATGGACTTGGCGTATTATACCGACGAAGTGCTTTGGGTACAAACAGTAGAGACTACATCTTCAGAAATCGATCTGCTTATTGAATATCAAGCCTGTGATGATGCACTTTGCATTTTTCGGGAAGAACCACTCCTAATTCCTACTGACGGTTCTTTGGTTAACGCTACGCAACGCGATCTTACAGATGTTACACTTGCGGACAATGACTTGACATTAGATTTAAAAAACACAGAACTCCTTGCGGGTTCAGGCCCTAATGTTTCCGCATCCTGGTGGCGTATTTTTGTTCTTGGTTTACTAGGTGGATTTTTGGCATTACTTACGCCCTGTGTCTTCCCACTTATACCCCTTACCGTATCTTATTTTTCCAAAAGCAGTGTGAGCCGTGCGGTGGGTATTAGACGCTCGCTATCTTATGCCTTTTCCATTGTTGGGATTTATGCGTTGTTGAGTTTGCCTTTTCACTTTTTAGACCAACTGCGGCCAGAAGTGCTAAATGCCATTGCGACCAATGTGGTGCTCAATTTGATTTTCTTTGCAGTGTTTCTCCTGTTTGCACTTTCCTTTTTTGGTCTGTTTGACCTAACACTTCCTTCAAAATGGTCTGCAAAATCAGATGAAGCAGCCACACGTTCTTCCTATCTAGGAATATTCTTTATGGCGTTGACCTTGGCTGTGGTGTCTTTTTCGTGCACAGGTCCTATTTTGGGTTCCTTGCTCGTGGGATCGCTTACTGCTGATGGAGGTGCTAGTCAACTTACTGCTGGAATGCTTGGTTTTGGGACTGCCTTGGCATTGCCTTTTGGCGTGCTTTCCTTTTTTCCGAATGTATTGAGTAAACTTCCCAAATCGGGGGGTTGGCTACAGCATGTGAAGGTTTCGCTTGGATTTGTCGAATTGGCATTAGCCCTAAAGTTTTTGTCCAATGCCGATATGGTTCAGGGTTGGGGCATACTCCCAAGAGAATTATTTATCGGAATCTGGATGTTGATTTTGTTGCTATGGGCAATTTACCTATTTGGTGGCTTTGGTTTTATGCATCCTAAGCCCAAAAAGAATGGCCTTAAGCAAAAAGCAATTGGTATGCTTGTGGTGCTGTTTGTGATTTATCTGGGGCAGGGCTTAGTACCTAATCAACAAACGCAATTACGTGCCTTGAGTGGTTTTCCACCGCCAGCATTTTATTCTGTTTACCAAACCGAATCCGACTGTCCGCTAAATTTGGATTGCTACAAAGATTTTGAGCAAGGCAAAGCCGCAGCGATAAATCAGCAAAAGCCCATACTACTCGACTTTACGGGCTGGGCTTGTGTGAACTGTCGAAAGGTGGAAGAAAACATCTGGACACAACCAGAAGTGTATCAACTTTTGCGTGACGAAGTAGTGGTCATTTCCCTCTATGTGGATGATCGTAAAACATTACCCGAAGGTGCGCAACGAACAATTACCTATGCTGATGGCAGTAGCCGTGTGTTGGAAACGGTAGGGCAGAAGTGGTCTGCCTTTCAGGCAATTAATTTTAAATCGGTTTCTCAACCCTATTATGTACTCATGAAAGCAGACGGAACTATTTTAAATACACCTATTCAGTATACCGATAAAGCCACTTATTTAGCTTGGCTTAAAGAGGGGATTGCTGCGGGTAAATCACCCAAGCCGTTGGTACCCGCCTTTGGCATAGAGTAGGGGGTTGCCCTCAACGTGCTGTCCTTCTGTTACCTGTCCGTAATAGACAATGTGGTCACCGACTTCCTCATACTTGATGATGTCACCAACTAAATAGCCAAGACCTCCTTTAATTACGGGAGCGGAATTGGACAGCAGCTCGACCTGTTCAAAACGAACTTCCTGACTGTTTTTGGAAGAGGCAAAAGTATTGGAAACGGCCTCTTGTTTGTCTGACAAGATATTGATTGCAAAGCGCTTACTGCCCTGAAATGCCTTGTTGGTTTCCGATTCCGTTTTTAAACAAAAAAGGACAATGGGTGGCTCGAGTGAAACAGACGCAAAGGAGTTGGCTGTAAAGCCATAGGGCTGTTCGTTGTAGGATGTTGTGATTACCGTAATACCCGTGGTAAATTGTCCGCAGATGGTTCTAAAATCGTTTGTGTTCATGGGGACAAAGAACGTGAAAATTTGTAATTTTATTCCAAATACCTACTTATGCTTACCCAAATCTATGGCAGTGCCGTCTTTGGCATTGATGCCCAGCAAATAACCATTGAAGTACATATTCATCCGGGTGTAGGCTACCATCTGGTTGGTCTACCCGACAATGCGGTTAAGGAAAGTAACCAACGCATCGCTGCCGCGCTAATGGAGAATGGGCAAGAAGCCGCTATCGTTGACGATATCGAAGTACATGCGTTTGCGCATCTAACTGACCTTATTAACTTTCTTCAGGCGTACCACCAAGATAATTTAGTTGTTTACGATCTGTCGGCATAACTCAATCACAGCCCCGAAACCATTCTCGATTTTGAAGACGTAAAAGGGCAGGAATCCATCAAAAGATGCATGGAAGTGGCTGCCGCTGGCGGACACAATATTTTATTGATTGGACCTCCTGGAGCAGGCAAGACCATGCTTGCCAAGCGATTGCCCAGCATACTGCCGCCTATGAGCATTGCCGAAGCATTGGAAACAACTAAGATTCATTCGGTTGCGGGACAAATGAAAGGGAACGGCATTATTCATCAGCGGCCGTTTCGTTCGCCGCACCACACCATTTCTGACGTGGCACTGGTAGGAGGGGGAACCTATCCGCAACCAGGTGAAATTTCCCTTGCACATCACGGGGTATTGTTTTTGGATGAGTTGCCCGAGTTTAAGCGCAGTGTGTTGGAAGTCATGCGTCAACCCTTGGAGGATAGAGAGGTAACCGTTGCTCGTGCTAAGTTTACGCTTACCTATCCTGCTTCGTTTATGCTTGTGGCCAGTATGAATCCTACTCCTTCGGGCTACTTTCACGACGACAAGACAAGTCCGGGGCACTCTGCAGCCGAAATGCAGCGCTATTTAGGCAAAATATCATGACCATTGCTCGATCGAATTGACTTACATGTAGAGGTTCAGCCGGTTCCTTTTGAAAAGCTTGCCCAAACCCCTTTGGCTGAATCAAGCGGGGAAATACGCAAGCGAGTCATAGCAGCCACACAACGTCAGGCACAACGATTTGCTGCTGTTCCACACATACATCACAATGCTGAGATTTGCACCAAACAAATCCGCAACTATTGTGCTTTGTCAAAAACCTCTTTAGCTTTACTCAAAAGCGCTATGGATCGACTACGGCTATCGGCACGCGCTTATGACCGAATACTCAAAGTTGCCCGAACCATTGCCGATCTTGCAGCTATGGATACTATAAGCGATGCCCATATTGCAGAAGCCATTCAATAACGAAGCTTGGACCGCGAAGGTTGGTTGGGTTAGCTAATGAGTTTCAAGAGCTTTTTTAAAAGTGGAAAATGCTTTCGGTAAGGGGCATAACGCTGAATAGGGTCAAACCAAGTTACCCGTGCTACATAAGGCTTGTAATGGGTAAACGCATCAAATGAATATTTTCCATGATAGCTGCCCACACCACTATGTCCCACACCACCAAAAGGAAGACGATGATTTGTGAAATAAACAATTACATCATTGATCATTCCACCGCCAAAACTGTGACGTTGCAGTAGTTTCTTTGCCCATTTTTTGCGCTCCGAAAAAACATAAAAAGACAGGGGTTTTTCGTAATGATGGATGGTTTTATCAATTTCTGCTTCATCTTCATAAATAAGTATCGGTAAGATAGGACCAAAAATTTCATCTTGCATCAGTTTGTTTTTAAGGTCATCTACCTTTATTAGCGTTGGTGCAACATATCGATTTTCAATAGCATAAGTTCCGCCGTGCAGTATCTGTTGGTCTTCCATTAGATTTTTCATGGCAGTCGCATGACCTTCATGTACCAACCGAGCATAGTCTTCAGCATTTTCTGGGTTCTCTCCATACATGCGGACAATCTCTTGCTTAAGCGCGTGAACCAAAGCCTCGTATTGGCTTTTGTGCACTAGGACATAATCGGGCGCCATGCATATTTGTCCACAATTCATAAACTTACCCCAAGCAATACGACGAGCACTGACTTTGATATTGGCTGTATGATCGATGATACAGGGATTTTTCCCGCCCAATTCCAAAGTAGTAGGGGTTAGATGCTCGGCAGCAGCTTTTGCAACAAGCTTGGCAACACGGACACCTCCCGTAAAAAAAATATAATCCCAACGTATCTGAAGAAGTTCTTGTGCTATCTCTGGACCACCTTTGGCAACATAAACCCACTCTTTTGGAAACACTTCTTTGAGAATTTTGCTTAAAATTTCAGCTGTTTTGGGTGCATGCTCAGAAGGTTTGAGCACAACGGTATTTCCCGCAGCAACAGCTCCGATTAAGGGGTTTAATGCTAATTGAAAGGGGTAATTCCAAGGTGCAATATGTAAGGTACACCCATAGGGTTCGGCCGTTATCCAATCTTTACTTGGCATGTTAAGCCATTTGCTGGGCACGCGCCTAGGGGCTGCCCATAGTTTTAGGTTTTTCACTACCGTATTGAGTTCATCCAATGCAACATAAATTTCTGCTAGCCAACTCTCTGATTCAGGTTTACCCAAATCTTCTCGCAAGGCCTTGACGATGGCAGTTTCATTTGATTTAACACAGCGTTTTAAATGCTTGAGTCGATCTATCCTTTCGGAAATACGAATGGTATTGCCTGCTCTAAAAAAAGCAGCTTGTGCAGATTTTACAGCCAATAATGTATTTTCTTTAGTCATGCGCTAATAGATTTACCGTTTGTTAGGAATTTGGTAAAAATATGTTTTTCATTTTGTTTGCAAACTACTTTACTTATTTTTGAAATCTTTATGAATTACCTTTAGTTGGACATTTAAAATTGGGTATCACACATAATATTTTATAAATATCTTATAATAAGTATATTAAAAATTAATTTATTCTTTGAATATCGTTTTGTTTTTTTGGATATTCGTTCTTCGATATTCTTATAATTACTTTTGATACAATATGGCACACAATCGATATTCCAAAGTTGTTACACAAGACCCTAGCCAACCTGCAGCACAAGCTATGCTTCATGCCATAGGTTTAACGGACGATGACTTCAAGAAGCCACTCGTTGGGATAGCAAGTACCGGATACGAAGGTAACCCGTGCAACATGCACTTGAACGATTTGGCGCAGCACATCAAGAAGGGTACTGCAGCAGTTGATTTAGTCGGATTAGTTTTCAACACTATCGGTGTTAGTGATGGTATTTCTATGGGTACCCCAGGGATGCGTTTTTCGCTTCCTTCTCGCGATTTGATTGCGGACTCTATGGAAACGGTTATGGGTGGAATGTCTTACGATGGCATGGTAGCCGTAGTGGGGTGTGACAAAAATATGCCCGGTTCTGTAATGGCAATGCTTCGACTTAATAGGCCTAGCATAATGGTCTACGGAGGAACAATAGCTTCTGGCTGTGTGGCTGACAAAAAATTAGATGTTGTCTCGGCTTTTGAAGCTTGGGGTGAAAAAGTAGCTGGCTCCATCAACGAAGCTAAATACAAAGAAGTGATCCAAAATGCTTGCCCAGGGGCAGGCGCCTGTGGTGGTATGTACACTGCCAATACCATGGCATCTGCCATCGAGGTATTGGGACTTGCGCTTCCGTATAATGCTTCAAACCCAGCGGTAAGCCAAGAAAAAATAGACGGTTGCGTCGCGGCAGGAAAAGCCATGCGCTTGTTGATTGAAAAAGACATTAAACCCAAGGATATTGTAACGAAAAAGTCTCTTGAAAATGCCATTCGACTGGTTACTGTTTTGGGTGGATCTACCAATGCAGTGTTGCACTTTTTGGCAATAGCCAAGGCAGCAGAGGTTGACTTCACATTGGATGATTTCCAGCGTATCAGCGATACAACTCCTTTCCTAGCTGATCTTAAACCTAGTGGAAAATTTTTAATGGAGGATGTGCATCGTGTTGGTGGTATTCCTGCGGTGATTAAGTTTATGCTTGATGCCAATATGCTTCATGCAGATTGCATGACCGTTACAGGAAAAACACTTGCCGAAAATATGGCCAATGTCCCTTCCCTTTCCTCCGGACAAAAAGTAATTCGTCCAACAGACAATCCCATCAAGGAGACAGGGCATATTCGTATTTTATTTGGCAATTTGGCTTCAGCAGGTTCTGTAGCTAAAATCACAGGGAAAGAAGGTTTATATTTTGAAGGTCCTGCACGTGTTTACGACGGGGAGTTTGCTGCAAATGCAGGTATTAAAGCTGGTGAAGTCAAAAAGGGTGAAGTGGTCGTCATTCGCTACGAGGGTCCAAAGGGCGGTCCCGGTATGCCTGAAATGTTAAAACCAACTGCCGCCATCATGGGCGCAGGTTTGGGTAAGGATGTTGCACTTATTACCGATGGTCGTTTTTCGGGTGGAACACACGGTTTTGTTGTGGGCCACATAACCCCAGAAGCACAAATCGGAGGAGCACTAGCCTTAATCGAAAACGGAGATATTATATGCATAGATGCCGAAAAAAATGAATTGAGTGTGAGGCTGAGTGATCAAATCCTAAATCAGCGTCGTGCTGTTTGGACTGCCCCAGCACTTAAGGTAAAAAAAGGAGTATTGTACAAATACGCACGCGCAGTTGCTTCGGCATCTGACGGTTGCGTAACTGACGAATAAACTATGGCAGAAAAAAAGAACATTTCTGGTTCAGAGGCCCTTATCCACTGTTTATTGGCAGAGGGTGTAGATCTTATTTACGGATATCCCGGTGGAGCTATTATGCCCTTTTATGACGAGCTGTATAAGTTTCAAGACAAATTGCAGCATATACTTACACGACACGAACAAGGCGCTACTCATGCAGCGCAGGGTTTTGCTCGGGTTACTGGTAAAGTTGGTGTATGCGTTGCTACTTCTGGACCAGGTGCAACCAATCTAGTGACTGGAATCGCAGACGCCATGATCGATTCGACTCCCATGGTCTGTTTAACGGGTCAGGTACCCTCTCATTTACTGGGGTCAGATGCTTTTCAAGAAACAGATATTATTGGTATTTCTACCCCTGTTACCAAATGGAACTATCAGATAACGGATGTAAAAGAGATTCCGGAAATCATGGCAAAGGCTTTTTATATCGCTCGTTCGGGTCGTCCAGGACCAGTCTTGATTGATATTACCAAGGATGCCCAGTTTGCCAAAGCGGATTTTACATACGCTCCATGCAAGCAGGTACGCAGTTACAAGCCCATTCCAAAATTAGATAAGACAGCTGTTGCACACGCCGCCGACTTAATCAATCAAGCTAAAAAGCCGATGATTGTTTGGGGTCAGGGAGTGATTCTTGGAAAAGCTGAAGAAGAATTTAAGGCATTTGTCGAAAAATCCAATATTCCTGCTGCTTGGACCATACTTGGCGTATCGGCCATCGCAACAGACCATCCACTTAACGTAGGTATGGTTGGTATGCATGGGAATTACGGACCAAACAAACTCACCAATGAGTGTGATTTGCTTATTGCTATTGGGATGCGCTTTGACGATCGTGTCACAGGAAATTTAGAGACTTATGCCAAGCAAGCCAAGATTATTCACCTCGAAATTGATCCTGCTGAAATAAATAAAAACGTTGACGTAGATGTTGCTGTTTTGGCTGATGTGAAAGAATCGCTGCCTTTACTTACATCGCTAGTGTCGGCAAAACCCTACACAGAATGGTTTGCTGCTTTTAAAGCCTTTGACAAAATCGAATTTGATCGTGTAATCAAAAATGATTTGCATCCGACTAAAGATGGTTTAACCATGGGTGAGGTTTTAAAAGAAATTAATCGCGCCTCCAATAACGATGCGGTTATCGTTTCCGATGTAGGTCAGCACCAAATGATTGCTTGTCGCTATGCAGCATTTAATCATTCCAAGAGTAATGTCACATCTGGTGGTTTGGGAACCATGGGCTTTGCACTTCCAGCAGCCTTGGGTGCCAAAATGGGAGCGCCCAACCGTGAGGTTGTAGCCATCATTGGCGATGGCGGATTTCAGATGACCATACAAGAATTAGGCACTATTTTTCAAACACAAGCTGCTGTAAAAGTAGTCGTGTTGAACAACGATTTTTTGGGTATGGTTCGTCAATGGCAGCAGTTGTTTTTTGACAAGCGCTATGCGTCCACTGAAATGGTAAACCCCGATTTTGTCAAGATAGCGGAAGGCTATTTTATCGAGGCAAAACGCGTGCAAAAACGTGAGGAACTTAGCGATGCTGTAGATAAAATGATGGCATCTGATAAGCCGTATTTTTTAGAGGTTTGTGTCGAAAAAGAAGATAATGTATTCCCGATGATACCTTCAGGAGCCTCTGTGTCAGATATTAGACTTTCGTAATATGCAAAAAAAATACACCATTTCAATATATACAGAAAATAGCGTTGGGTTGCTCAACCGAGTATCGGCTATTTTCCAGAAACGACATATCAACATTATTAGCATAACTTCCTCTGCGTCTGAAATTGAAGAAGTATCGCGTTTTATCATTGTCGTCAGCATGACAGAAGAAGCTGTTAAAAAAGTGGTTGGACAGATTGAGAAACAAATTGAAGTAATCAAGGCGTTTTACCATACAGATGAGGAAACTATTTTTCAGGAATCAGCCTTGTATAAAGTCGCCTCTAAATCACTCTTTGAAGAACGTCATATACAAAACATCATCAAGGCTAGTCATGCCAACATAGTTACCGTAAACAAGGAATTCTTTGTAATCGAAAAGACGGGCTTTCGCCATGAGACAGAAAAATTATATCATGATTTGGCGCCATTTGGTTTGCTTCAGTTTGTTCGCTCTGGGCGAATTTCGGTCACCAAATCTCCAATGAATATCAAAGCTTTATTAACAAAACTCAACGACTAAAATTTCAAACATGAGTAATTATTTTAACACACTGCCCCTAAGGGATCAACTACATCAGTTATCACAATGCCGTTTTATGGATGCCGAAGAATTCTCGGATGGAATTTCTGCATTAAAAGGGAAGGATATTGTCATTGTTGGCTGCGGTGCGCAGGGACTAAACCAAGGGCTCAACATGCGTGACTCAGGACTAAGTGTAGCCTATGCCCTTCGCGATGGCGCAATTGAACAAAAACGCGCTTCCTACATTAACGCTACTTCTTATGACTTTAAGGTTGGGACTTATCAGGAAATGATTCCGTCTGCAGATTTAGTAATTAATTTGACTCCAGACAAAAATCATACTTCAGTTGTAAATGCTGTGATGCCTTTGATGAAAAAGGGTGCAACTTTATCTTACTCACATGGATTTAACATCGTTGAGGAAGGCATGATAGTGAGACCAGATTTGACTGTTATTATGGTGGCTCCAAAAAGCCCAGGTTCGGAAGTTCGTGAAGAATATTTACGTGATTTTGGTGTGCCGACACTTATAGCCGTACATGAAGACAACGATCCAGAAGGAAAAGGTCTGGAGCAAGCAAAGGCTTACTGTGTTGGAACAGGTGGCCACAGAGCAGGTGTTCTTCAGTCCTCATTTGTGGCTGAAGTAAAGTCTGATTTGATGGGGGAACAAACCATTTTGTGTGGTGTATTGCAAACAGGTTCCATTTTGAGCTTTGATAAAATGGTTGCTGAGGGGATTGATCCCAGCTATGCTGCCAAATTGATACAATATGGATGGGAAACCATCACTGAAGCTTTAAAGCACGGTGGCGTTACCAATATGATGGATCGATTATCTAACCCAGCAAAAATTAAGGCCTTTGAGTTATCTGAGCAACTCAAAGAAATCATGCAGCCCTTGTTTAACAAGCATATGGATGATATCATGTCCGGATATTTTTCTAAAACAATGATGGAAGACTGGGCAAATGACGATGTGAATCTACTTACTTGGCGTGCAGCTACAGGCGAAACAGCCTTTGAAAAAACGACTCCTACTACGGATGAAATTGATGAGCAGACATATTTTGATCATGGGGTTTTGATGGTTGCGTTTGTGCGTGCAGGCGTTGAATTGGCTTTTGATACGATGGTTGCAGCTGGAATTAAGGATGCTTCAGCCTATTATGAGTCTTTACACGAAACACCACTTATTGCCAATACAATTGCACGAAAAAAACTTTATGAAATGAATCGGGTAATTTCAGATACCGCAGAATATGGTTGTTATTTATTTGATCATGCGTGTAAGCCTTTGTTGGCATCCTTTATGGAAACAATTGACACTTCAGTAATTGGGACCTCTTTTGGTGCCGAAAGTAATGGAGTTGATAATCAACAATTAATTGCTGTAAACGATCAAATCCGCAATCACCCTGTTGAGCAGGTTGGAAAAACCTTACGCGCGTCCATGACCGCTATGAAGCGAATCGTGTAAATGCGTCCATTACTTGACTTAGCGTTGATCGAGGCGGCACAGAAACGTGTGGCTGCTGCTGCTGTTCCTACGGCTTTTCATAAGCATGAACGAACAAGTCAAAAATTCGCGTCTAATATTTGGGTGAAACGCGAGGATCTACAACCCGTGCGTTCTTTCAAAATAAGAGGAGCTTTTAACAAGATATCTCTGCTTGACGATAATCAAAAATCGAAAGGCGTAGTTTGTTCTAGTGCTGGTAACCATGCTCAAGGTGTGGCGTTCTCGTGCAGCCACCATAAAATACACGGAACGATTTTTATGCCCATCCCAACACCCCAACAAAAAGTAGCTCAAGTTGCTATGTTTGGCGGTGAAAACATAACTATCGAACTGGTGGGTGACACCTATGATGATTGTTATGAGGCTGCAAAAGCGTATGTGGCTAAATCTGGCAAAACTTTTATTCATCCTTTTGATGACCCAGAAGTAATCGCTGGACAGGCTACACTAGCCAAAGAAATTCTGGCGCAAGCAGACTTTCCCATTGATTTCATCATTGTACCTATCGGCGGGGGCGGACTAATTTCTGGTATCATTAATGTCTTTAAGCGAGAATCACCAAATACCAAGATTATTGGGGTTGAACCCATGGGTGCGCCCAGTATGTACACTTCCCTAAAAGAAAAAAAACGTATCGTCTTGGACGAAATTGATGTTTTTGTTGATGGAGCAGCAGTTAAAACCATTGGTGAGTACAGCTTTGATTATTGTACGCAATACATGGACGATATACTTCTTGTAGATGAAGGACAAATTTGTCAAACCATCTTGGACATGTATACACAAGATGCAATTGTCGTTGAGCCTGCGGGAGCGATGTCTACCGCTGCATTGTCGCAACTAGCAAAGCAAATAGAAGGGAAAAATGTAGTCAGTCTCGTTTGTGGTGGTAATAACGATATTACCCGTATGGCAGAAATCAAAGAACGGGCTTTGTTGTTTAGTGAACTAAAGCACTATTTCATTGTTCGTTTTCCACAACGTGCAGGCGCATTAAAAGAATTTGTACAAGATATTTTGGGCCCAACAGATGACATTACATATTTTGAATACTCCAAAAAGAGTGCCCGTTCGCAAGGACCTGCAGTAGTTGGTATTCAGTTAAAATCTACAGATGACTTTGATCCATTGCTATATCGTATGAAAGAAAAGGGTTTTTTTGGTGATTATTTAAATAATAAACCCGATTTATTTCAATTTTTGGTATAGTTTTGTAGTGCTATGAAATTAAAATTATGAATGTACCCGCAGAATTTGCATTAGGTAAACCCTATCATCACAACAGTTTTTTGATTAACGGAGACCTCACCCTTTGGGATGGACCAAACGCTGATGTTTATTCATCCATACAAACACCCAATGAGTCAGGGGATTTGGCACCGACACACTTAGGTTCTGTTCCCGATATGGATCAAGCCCATGCGCTGAAAGCTTTAGATGCCGCTACTTCCGCTTTTGATAAAGGAAAAGGCGATTGGCCTACAATGAAGGTTGCCGATCGAATTGCTTGTATGGAGCGCTTTGTGGTTTTGATGAAGCAACAACGTGCAGCTGTTGTAAAATTACTCATGTGGGAAATTGGAAAAAACCTACAAGACTCTGAAAAAGAATTTGATCGAACCGTTGATTATATTGACGACACCATCAACGAATACAAATCAATCGACCGAGATAGTGCTAAATTTCACAATCACGGAGGTGTTTATGCTCACATTCGACGCGGTCCTATTGGAGTTGTCCTGTGTTTGGGTCCGTACAATTACCCGCTTAATGAAACCTTTGCATTGCTTATCCCTGCCATTATCATGGGAAATACAGCTATTTTTAAGCCAGCCAAGCACGGCGTTTTGCTTATAGCTCCTCTACTAAAAGCTTTTAAAGAAAGTTTTCCTCCAGGTGTGGTGAATATTGTTTTTGGCCGTGGACGCACCGTTGCTACGCCCATAATGGAAACAGGTAAAGTAGATGTTCTTGCGCTTATTGGGCATAGTTCATCTGCACTTTCCCTTCAAGACCTACACCCAAAGAAGAATAGGCTACGTTTGGTACTTGGACTTGAAGCAAAAAATCCGGCTATTATTTTGCCGGATGCTGACTTGGACAAAACGGTACAAGAATGTATTTCGGGAACGCTGTCTTTCAACGGTCAGCGCTGTACTGCACTAAAGATTTTGTATGTACACGAAGATATAAAGGACGCCTTTTTGGAAAAATTCACCAAAGCTGTTGATGCACAAAAATTTGGTATGCCGTGGGAAAACACCTTGCTTACGCCACTTCCCGAACCCAATAAGCCTGCCTACATCCAAGAACTTATAGATGATGCCAAAGAAAAAGGGGCAAAAGTGCTGAACGAAAAAGGAGGAACGCATTCGACGAATTATATTTTTCCTGCCGTACTCTATCCTGTTACTCGCGACATGCGTGTTTACGAAGAAGAGCAATTTGGGCCTGTTATCCCTGTAGTGTCGTTTACTGACATCGATACACCGCTTGACGATATGGCAGCGTCTATGTATGGACAACAGGTTAGTCTGTTTGGTAAAAATGTAGACAAACTCGGGCCGTTGATTGATACTTTATCCAATTTGGTCTGTCGTGTTAACCTGAATAGTGCTTGTCAACGCGGACCAGATGTGTATCCTTTTACAGGGCGTAAAAATTCAGCAGTAAGTACCTTGAGTGTACGCGATGCACTGCGTTCATTTTCCATTCGTACTTTTGTTGCTACTAAAGACAATGAAGATAACAAAGAAATTTTACGCGAGTTATTAGACACGCACAAATCTAATTTTATTTCTACTGATTATTTACTGTAATTAATTATTCAGCATAACAGGCATGACCAGCATGGTCAGCTGTTCTCCCGCTTCTAAACCGTCGACAGGAGTAATGATTCCTGCCCTGTTGGGTAAGGACAATTCCAACTGAATTTCCTCTGAATTTAAGTTGTTGAGCATTTCGGTCAGGAAACGTGCATTGAAGCCAATCTGCATATCGTCGCCCTGAAAAGAACAACTTAGCCGTTCCTCTGCTTTATTGCTGTAATCAATGTCTTCGGCAGAAATATGCAATTCAGCACCTGCGATCCTCAAGCGAATTTGGTGCGTTGTTTTGTTGGCGAATATACTCACCCGTTTCACTGTATTTAGAAACTGAACGCGATTAATACTCATCACATTAGGGTTTTCTTTCGGAATTACAGCTTCATAATTCGGATATTTACCATCGATAAGACGACAAACCATTACGGTTTCATCAAAACTAAACAGTACATTACTGTTGTTGTATTCAATCTTCACTTCAGACTCACTGCCAACCAATACCGATTTGAGTAGGTTTAGCGGTTTTTTGGGCATGATGAATTCTGCTGTTTCGGGCGCTACAAGATCTGTACGCTCGTATTTAACCAATTTGTGTGCATCTGTTGCAACAAAAGTTAGGCCCGTTGAGGATAGCTGGAAAAACACACCACTCATCACGGGGCGCAGGTCATCGTTTCCACTAGCAAATATGGTATTGTTAATAGCCGTTGCTAAGTTGTCACCAACAACTTGAATTGCTGACGCATCGGTAACTTCTACTGCCTGTGGAAATTCAGCAGCATCAGCGTATGCAAGCGCATACTTTCCTTGTTCAGAACTAATTTCAAGCGTATTGTTTTCCGCTTGTGAAAATGTTAGGGGTTGCTCTGGAAAGGTTTTGAGCGTCTCGAGTAGAAGTCGCGCAGGAATAGCCAAACGACCTTCTTCAGAAGATTCAACCTCCAATACAGCACTGATCGTGGTTTCAAGGTCTGTAGCCGTAATACACAACTGCTTTGGCTTTAGCTCAAATAAAATATGATCCAAGATTGGCAGGGTGTTACTACTGTTTAGAACCCCACTAAGTGTTTGTAATTGGCGGAGTAGTTGGGTGCTTGAAACGATGAACTTCATAAAGACGTTGTTTACTACAAATATATTGTTTCAAATGGCCATCCTAAAAGAAATTTATCAACAGCTAAGGCTCATTTATGAACGCCACACGAATCGGGTCTAGATAAGCCAACCCAAACAAAGTACTTGCGCCACCTCCATAATTAGGATTCCCTTTGTAGATGGCTAATTCAAGATGTCCCTGCTGATTAAATAGGGCTAGTTTTTTTCCTGCCTCTTCACGCTTTTCTTGTGGAACATCAAAACGAATGGCGTCGTGATAGTGATCATAAACGGCATCAAACCTGTGATTGCGTGCATGAATAACAAATTTACGTTGCTCCGCAGTCTGTGTGAATAACTGTTTACTGATATTGGTGATCACATTCCCAAATCGATCTATGTGCAACACATGTCCCTGGATTTCTGTTTTTTGCGGATTAATGCGTGGGGCATGTTGTGTGCGTTGTTTGAGCCGAGCCACTTGGGTGCCTATCAAACTCAGGGCTCCACCACGGGCGATATGCGCAACAGCTTCGATTCCCATTTGCTGAACTGATTTTTGCGCTATAGTTAATTTAACACATTGATTAGGCTTAAGCTCGGGTTCAAGTAAAGACAAAAAACCATTATCGGCGCAAACAAAAAAGTGCTCGTTAAGTTTAGCAGCCAATAGGTCTTGCTCTGGTGTTTTATTAAAATCTACGCCTATAAAATGAATGCTGCCTTGAGGAAAGTTACGGTAAACCGATCGTACAACATAAGCCGCTTGTCCCATGTGGAAAGGATCGATAAGGTGGGCGATATCGACAACAATGGGCGTACCCAATTGCTGGTAGAGTCCAGCCTTGAACGAAGCCACATAAGCGTCTTGCAATCCATAATCAGTAGTAAGTGTAATAAGTGGCATGTAACTATTAACCTAAACGTAAACGAACAATGTAAAAATTGCTTAATTTTGAATACAAAGTTATCAAAAACAAACCCATAAAGGAATAATATCTAAACGAACGCATTTGAACGAAATTACTATCGAACTTGATGAAGTAAACCCAACAGAGTTTTACGGTGGAAAAAACAATAAAAATGTCAGCGTACTAAAAAAGTATTTCCCTAAAATTAAAATCGTAGTTCGCGGAAATAAAATCACTGCATTTGGCGAAGAGGAACTCCTCGAAGTCTTTGAAAAGCAAGTAGACCGATTAGTGATGCACTACGGAAAATTTAATGCTTTGGACAGCGAAACAGTGGAGCAAATTCTAGAAAGCGACCAAGATGATAATTTTGGACTCGATCCAGAAGATAACAAGGTAATCCTACACGGAGTAGGAGGCAGGATAATCAAAGCACAAACCTTAAATCAATCTAAATTGGTTGCAGCAATGGAAAAGAGCGATATGGTTTTCGCTGTAGGTCCAGCGGGAACTGGAAAAACCTATACTGGAGTCGCTTTGGCTGTAAAAGCACTAAAATCAAAGCAGGTTAAAAGAATTATCTTGACCCGACCAGCAGTTGAAGCTGGAGAAAATCTCGGTTTCCTTCCTGGTGATTTAAAAGAAAAGCTTGATCCGTATATGCAACCCTTGTACGATGCACTTCGAGATATGATACCTGCTGAGAAACTAGATCATTATATAGAAACGGGTATCATTCAAATTGCTCCCATGGCATTTATGCGTGGTCGAACGCTTGATAATGCTTTTGTTATTTTGGATGAAGCACAAAACACCACACACAATCAAATGAAGATGTTTCTTACGCGAATGGGTAAAAACGCAAAATTTATGATTACGGGCGATCCTGGTCAAATTGACCTTCCGCGCCGTGTTATATCAGGTTTAAAGGAAGCTATTCTAGTCTTAGGCAACATTAAGGGTATTGGGTTAATCTATTTGGACGATCGGGATGTTATACGTCATCGATTGGTTAAAAAAGTCATTGATGCCTACAAGCAAACAGAGCATCACAACTAGCACTTCATGCAAACTATCATGCAATCTGACTTACAGCTAAATGGCTGTTCCGACAAGTACACAGGGAAGGTACGCGAGGTTTATACTTTAGATAACAATATGCTGGTCATGGTCGCTACCGATAGGCTATCGGCTTTTGATGTAGTTATGCCCAAAGGAATTCCATACAAGGGGCAAATTTTAAATCAAATTGCAGCGCATATGCTTGAAGCTACTGCCGATATTGTTCCAAATTGGCTACTTGCTACTCCAGATCCAAATATAGCGGTCGGTAAAGCCTGTACTCCCTTAAAGGTTGAAATGGTTATTAGAGGTTATTTGGCGGGTCATGCGGCACGTGAGTATAAACTCGGTAAACGCTTGCTCTGTGGGGCTTCCATGCCTGAGGGCATGCGCGAAAATGATGCCTTTCCAGAACCGATTATTACGCCAGCGACCAAAGCTGAACTAGGGGCGCACGATGAAGACATCACTCCTGAAGCGCTTGTTTCCAGAGGGATTGTGTCACAACAAGTTTATGATTTATTAGCAGGATATACCCGAGCCCTATTTACGCGTGGCACAGAAATGGCCGCAAAGCAAGGCTTGATATTAGTTGACACCAAATATGAGTTTGGCATCGATGCCTCTGGAGAAATTCTTTTAATCGATGAGATACACACGCCCGATTCTTCTCGATATTTTTATGCGGATGGTTATGCTGAACGACAGGCCAAGGGCGAGCCGCAACGACAACTCTCAAAGGAATTTGTGCGGCGTTGGCTCATGGAGCACGGTTTTCAGGGCAAATCAGGCCAACAGCTACCCGATATGTCCGATGTGTATATAGCGTCTGTTTCGGAGCGCTATATTGAGTTATACGAACATATTACTGGGAAGTCGTTTCAAAAGGCAGATCTTTCTAATGTCTCACAGAGAATGCAACACAATTTAGATCTATTTTTTCAATCCCAACCGAAGTAGTAGCGATTCGTTTACAACTGTGTCGTATGGAATTTGGTGTGTACATGGATGATTTCGAAGCCATGTAAGTTGTCTTTTGGCAAAGCGTCTTGTGTTTTTTTTAATTTGATCTACGCAAGTATTTAAGTCTGCCTTACCTTCTAAATAGGGGAACAGCTCGCTGTAGCCGACTGTTTGAAGTGCTTGAAGTGTTTTGTATGGAAGCAGTGATTTGACCTCGTCGACTAGTCCAGCGTCGATCATTTGATCGACTCTTGTATTTATCCTTTGGTAAAGGGATTCACGATTCATCGTCAGCGCAATAGAAATTACATCAAACGGGCGTTCTTCTTTTTGTTGGCCAATAAAAGAGGAGTAGGGCATACCCGAAACAGTACAAACGGATAATGCTCGAAGTAAACGCATGTGATTTTGTAGGTCTACAGTGGCATGATAATCCGGGTCTAGACGTGCTAATTCTTGTTGTAGGTATGCTATTCCTCTGTCCGCATAGGTCTTTTGCCAATGTTGCTTCACTGTTGGCGGAATTATTGGAAAACGGTCAAGGCCTTTGACCACAGCATCGCTGTATAGGTTGGAACCACCAACCAGAATGGCGAATGAATGCTTTTTGTGCAACTGCGCTAATAGATTTAGTGCATCTCGTTCAAATTCACCTACTGAATAACCCTCATGTATACTCTTGTGCTGAATAAAATGGTGAGGTACACCCGCTAAGTCAGTCTTTTCTGGAACAGCTGTACCGATACGCATCTCTTTGTAACACTGACGCGCATCGCAAGACAATACCTCACAATCTAACGGCTTGGCAAGCGATACAGCAAAGGATGTTTTGCCAACAGCCGTAGGTCCTACAATGCATATTAACTTAGGACGACTCATCTAGATTAATTAGTTGTTTGACTTTCCCTTTTCGGATGAATTGCTGAATCAGATGGCGTGCTGCACGTGTGTTTTTCATGGGCGTAATGATGGTTTTAACCACTTCTATATTATTAATCTGATAGTTTAGGTCTACATATCCAAATCCCTTATAATCATTGTTTTGTATAAGTATTATACTTCGCTCATCATGTGTCCTTCCCTTATCGATAAGCAATAAATTAGGCGCTGGAAAGCTCATGCGATTGATGCATTCCTTAACACGTTGATTGTAGGGTGTTGTCGTCTCATTTTCGATACAGGCGCCCAGACATTTATTTATTTGGACATAGCTGCATCCATCTATAGCAGATTCGAGTCCAACAAGATTTAGACATAAGGTGTATTTCTGCGCAAAGAAATAGAGCACTTTACGCGCATTGGGTAAATTTTTAAATGTAGTAACATAAGTTCCGCCATCTTGAGCATGTACAATACGTAAAAAACGATATCCTCCTGCATTTACCCCTTCCTCGAGGCCGAATCGGATGCGATCATTTTTGTGCACCCTATTGTGCTTGGGTTTGTGTAGCTGTATCTCCTCTATTTCTTTAAGCAAGGCAATAAGTTCACTTCCTGTTTCCTCAGCGCTGACGGCATGTGTTTCCAATTGGAGTTTTAAGGCTTTTCTGCTTTTACCTGTAAAATGCTGGTTAACACGCTTTCGCATATTGGTACTTTTTCCGATATAAATTACATCTCCTTTCTGGTTGTGTAAATAATAAACACCAGTCACTCCTTTTACCTGATCTACAAGTTGTAAAAACTTTCTTTTTACCTGGTCGTGTTCTTTTGTCTTCAGCACTTCTTTAACTATTGATTTGCTGACATCCTTATCTAACAATAATTTAAGCAGTTTGACTGTTGCTCGCGCATCTCCTGCTGCTCTATGTCTATCGCTCAGTGGAATTCCTAACGCGCGTACGAGTTTGCCGAGCTTGTAAGAAGCTTGTTCTGGGATAAGTTTTTTGGATAGTGCAACGGTACACAATGTTGGGCGCTCAAAAGTAAAACCGAGGCGACTAAACTCTGTACTTAACATGCGGTAATCAAAGCTAGCATTGTGTGCTACTAGCGTGCATTCATCCGTAATTTCTACAACACGCTTAGCTACTTCGTAAAACTTAGGCGCATTGCGGAGCATATTCTCGTTAATACCTGTAAGTTGTACAACAAAAGGCTGTATGGGACGCTCCGGATTGATAAGACTTATAAATTGATCTACAATCTTATTGCCATCATATTTAAAAATAGCAATTTCCGTAATTCCTTCTTCATTGTATTTCCCTCCGGTCGTTTCTACATCAACAACTGCATACATAGCTTACATTCTACTGCCAAAAATTAGGCTTCCTACACGTATCATATTACTTCCTGCTTCAATCGCTAGGGGGTAATCACCACTCATGCCCATCGAAAGCACCTCAAAAGATTTTAGCTCTTTCCATTTGTTAAAAAAAGTAGCCAATTGGGTAAACTCTTGTGTTATTTGCCACTTATCCTCTGTAAAAGAAGCCATGCCCATTAAGCCTTTTATACGAACATGCTCAAGCGGTAGCTCCTGTTGTAAAAACGCATCCGCTTCTTCGAAGGAAAAGCCAAATTTACTGCTTTCCTCTGCTATGTGAAGCTGAAGTAGTACATCTTGGATACGGTTGTTTTTGGCAGCCTGCTTGTTTATTTCATTGAGTAATCTTTGGCTGTCTACGCCGTGGATTAAGTGTACAAAAGGAGCAATGTATTTGACTTTATTTCGCTGCAAATGCCCAACCATGTGCCAACGGAAATCTTTGGGTAGTTCTGCTGCTTTTTTGCACAACTCTTGTACCTTGTTTTCACCAAAGTCACGTTGACCTTCTTCATAGGCCTCAATAAGGGCACTGTTAGGTTTTGTTTTGGAAACAGCTACGAGTGTTACGTCTTTGGCAAGTGTTCCTTTAAGTTCCTTGATTTTCGATGCAATCATTTTGTTGATTTTTCTACTAATGCAGAAACCTGAAGAGCGATATCCAGTGCATGAAGCCCTTGCTGAAGGGAAACAATTACGGGCGCTTCCGTACGAATTGCTTCAGCAAAGCACTCGAGTTCCATCTGAATGGCATTGACCTCAGCAACTTCTGGATTATCGAAATAAATTCGTTTTTTGGTGCCTTGTGCATTTTCCAAGACCATGTCAAACGAACCCGTATTTTCGGGTGCATCCTCTATTTTAACCACTTCTACCTTTTTGCTCAAATAATCAATAGAAATATATGCGTTTTTTTGAAAAAATCGGGCTTTACGCATACTTTTAAGGGAAATTCTGCTTGCAGTAAGATTGGCAACACATCCGTTTTCAAACTCAATACGTGCATTGGCAATGTCTGGTGTTTCGCTGATTATAGAAACCCCACTTGCCGAAATAGCACTCACTTTTGAGTGAACCAGACTCAGGACAGTATCTATGTCGTGTATCATGAGATCGAGGACTACAGGAACGTCTGTTCCCCTTGGATTAAACTCAGACAAGCGATGCGTCTCGATAAACATACTGTCTTTAATATGGTCTTTTACAGCTAGGAAAGCAGGATTAAAACGCTCAACGTGTCCCACTTGCCCCAAAACATGGTGCTTCGCTGCTAAATCGATTAATTCTTGCGCCTCTTCAACAGTTTTGGTTATGGGTTTTTCTAAAAAAATATGTTTCCCACTTACAATTGCCTTTTTTGCCAGTGCATGATGAAACATGGTAGGCGTGACAATATCGACTACATCAACAGCATCTAATAGGGCATCATCGCTCGAAAATGGGTGAAAGCCAAATGATTCATGAACTGCTTTTCGTACAGCCGGGTCTTCATCATAAAATCCAACTAAATTATATTTTTTGGATTCATGCAGCAGGCGTAGATGTATCTTGCCCAAGTGACCAGCGCCAAGTACTCCTATTTTTAGTGCTTTACTCATAATACAAATGTAACAAGATTCGTCTGGTGGGAGGCAGTTGATTTTGTATTTTTGGTAAAATGAATCAAGACACCACTAAGCATCAGGGTAAACGTCGTCGATTGGCGAATATTTTGTCTGAAAAGGGAATAAAAGACACCGCAGTCTTAGCAGCCATAGCATCCATTCCACGTCATTTATTTTTGGATAGTAGCTTTGAAGATCACGCATACCAAGACAAAGCCTTTCCCATCGGTGCCGAGCAAACCATTTCACAACCCTATACTGTAGCTTTTCAATCGGAACAATTAATGCTTAAACCCGGCATGCGTGTATTGGAAATTGGTACAGGCTCAGGGTACCAAACAGCTGTCTTGTGTCATATGGGAGCTGAAGTATACTCGATAGAGCGTCAACACGAGTTATTTCGCACAAGCCTTAAGCGTTTGCCAGCCTTAGGATTTTCACCCAAAAAACTCATTTTCGGTGATGGCTACAAAGGCTTTCCAGAGAAGGCTCCATTTGACCGGATAATTGTTACTGCCGGCGCTCCAGTTGTCCCCGAGGCATTATTGGCACAACTTGCTGTAGGAGGTAGGATGGTTATTCCAGTAGGGGATGAGCAACAAAAAATGACAATAATAACGAGGACTTCGCAAGCAGATTTTGAGAAGCTAATCTTGGGTGAATTTCGATTTGTTCCCTTGTTAGGTGATAAAAACTGACCTTACTGAAAAACGTTACATAATTTTTAATAAGAATATCTGTTTTCCAACCGAATCGACCACGACAGACTTATTCAAAACAGATATTGCATTCAGATGAAAAACCTTATTTCATAGAAGGAAACGAACAGACATTTCTTAATATAAAGGATACTAAAATTGCAATAGCTATTTGCTATGAGTCATTGCAGATTAAACATTTAGAGAGTGCAATTGAATTGGGGGCAGAGTTTTATATTGCAAGTGTTGCAAAGTCTCAAAATGGAATTAAAAAAGCATTTCTTTATTATCCAAAAATAGCAAGCAAATATTCGATTTCAGTGTTAATGTCTAATTGTATTGGATTTTGTGATGATTTTGAAAGTGCCGGACAAACTTCTATTTGGGATGACAATGGGATTTTAAAAGGACAGCTTGACAACCTTAATGAAGGATTATTAGTTTATGACACGGAACTAAAAACAATGAGTTAAACAAGAAAAACTAATACCAACAATGTTATACAAAATAGGCGTGACAGTACTACATTAAAGGACTGTAGCCCATTTCAAAATTGCAACTGTTTGATAAGTTTGAAGCTCGCAATTCACTACTTTTCATATACCAAACGTCACCCTCGCTTAAAACTCTTTTTGATACGATCTAATTGCCGTTTGTTTTCTCTGTCTTTTAAGGTCTCACGCTTGTCGTGAATCTTTTTTCCTTTTGCCAAGGCAATCCGCACTTTTGCCAGTCCTCTGTCATTCAAAAATAGTTGAAGTGGAATTATGGTTAGTCCTACGTTCTGGACTTCTTTGTATAGCTTTTTTAATTCTTTTTTTTGGAGGAGTAATTTTCTATCTCCTTTTGTACGGTGGTTGATGTACCCACCATGACTGTATTCCTCCACATACATATTCACGATAAAAAGTTCTGCCGCATCATTAAACTCACAAAAACTTTCCGCTATAGAAGCCTTCCCCGCGCGTATGGATTTAATTTCCGTTCCCGTCAGGACGATTCCAGCGGTGTACTGATCCATAAGGATGTACTCAAATCGAGCGCGTTTGTTCTTTATGTTAATTTGTTTTTGCACTATGCAAAAGTATGATGTTCTGTCGTATGTTCATTTGTTTTTGATAAAACACACTTTTTTCGTGTGTTGTCATGGGGTGTTTGTTTATTTTTGTGCTTTAATATTTGCTATGAAAATCGAGCGCGACGAACAAATTTTTGAGTTAATTGATGCGGAAAAAGCGAGACAAGTCTCTGGAATAGAGCTGATCGCCTCAGAAAACTTTACCAGTCCCCAAGTTATGGAAGCCACAGGTTCCATACTCACCAATAAATATGCTGAAGGCTATCCGGGAAAGCGTTACTATGGTGGTTGCGAAGTAGTGGACGAAATCGAAACCATTGCCATTGACAGGGCTAAGGCTTTGTTTGGCGCTGCATACGCTAACGTTCAGCCTCATTCAGGTTCTCAAGCCAACACAGCAGTTTACCACGCCTTTATTAATCCAGGTGACAAGATTATGGGATTTGATCTCGCACATGGTGGACACCTAACTCACGGTTCTCCTGTTAATTTTTCGGGGCGACTTTACAATGCTGTTTTTTATGGAGTAGAAAAAGAAACCGGTCGTCTTAACTACGATACCATCGCTGAAATCGCTGCTCTAGAGAAACCCAATATGATTATTGCGGGTGCATCTGCCTATTCTCGCGATATTGACTTTAAACGCTTCCGAGAGATTGCTGATAGTGTAGGTGCCTTTTTGTTGGCCGATATCTCGCATCCATCTGGACTAATCGCCAAGGGAATTCTCAATGATCCCATGCCACATTGCCATGTAGTCACAACAACTACACACAAAACGCTTCGTGGGCCAAGAGGTGGTTTAATGATTATGGGGCAGGACTTTGAAAATCCATTTGGGCTTACTTTTAAAAATGGAAATGCCCGTATGATGTCTTCATTGCTCGATATGGCTGTTTTCCCAGGAAACCAAGGCGGACCCTTGGAGCATGTAGTCGGGGCAAAGGCCATTGCTTTTGGAGAAGCCCTAACAGATGACTTCTTGCAATATATCCTTAGGGTACGTGAAAATGCACAAGCGATGGCAAAAGCTTTCGTTGACAGAGGCTATAACCTTATTTCTGGTGGTACAGACAACCATATGATGTTGGTTGATTTGCGCAACAAAAATATATCGGGAAAACAGGCAGAAGAATCACTGGTACGAGCAGATATCACAGCAAATAAAAATATGGTTCCCTTTGACGATAAATCTCCATTTGTAACCTCTGGAATCCGATTTGGTACCGCTGCGATTACAACACGTGGTTTAGAAGCTGCTGATATGGAGCCAATTGTTGGGCTGATAGACGAAGTAATCAAGCAACCTGAAAATGAGACCGTTTTGGCAGGTGTAGCCGAACAAGTCAATGCGATGATGGCTCATCGGCCCCTTTTTAACGCCTAATTATCAATAATTACGTGTTGGTAGGCCCCAAGATCTACAGTATTACGTCTGTCTTTTCCTAACAAATCTAGTGGAACAAGGTCGGCTTGAGTTTGTTTGCCTATGCCTATAAAGTCGCTTTCTTGATTAATGCGGTAATCGTGTTCTTCTGGAAGTACAAACCCAGGAGTAGCATTACGCGTAAGTTGATTGTAAAACATGGCATCATTCCAATCAAAATAGGGATTGTCTACTACAGTGTTTGATGAACTTTCAAACTGTATGGCCGTATGGTTTAAGTTAAAACGGAGGGGGTCTGTACCCTCTTGCGTTACAAAAAATTCGACAAGTTGATTTCCTTCAATGATGCAGTTGTGAAAGTTGGCCTGTGTTAGGGGTTTAATGAAATTATTGTCCGAATCTATTGGGGTATAGTCGTTTAAGAGTACAGCAGGATTTGTTCTAAAGCTCTTATTCCAGTAGTTGGCAAACGTGCAATGCACAAACTCATACTCACCGCCAATATTTCCAAAAAAAGACAACTGTCCCGCACTACCAAAAACACTGTTTTCAGCATAAATATGAGCGGTTTTACCCCATAAATTAACTGAGGCACTGTTGTATATTTTTGCGTTTTTAAGCGTTAA
>JAHEKR010000060.1 GCA_024638225.1 Flavobacteriaceae bacterium | reverse complement strand
TCAAAAATCAGGTGGGCATTATTGAAGAGCCAAAGCTGGTCTTGGTCGATACCGATTTCCTTCAAACACTTCCAGAAGAGGAATACCGAAGTGGTTATGCAGAGATGCTCAAACACGGGTTAATCAAAGAGCCTACTTACTTTGAAACCCTAAGTGCATTCCTAGACAAAGACGCTATTTTACCGCACATATACCATTCTGTTGGGGTAAAAGCACAGGTAGTTCGTGAAGATCCCTACGAGCAGGGCTTGCGCAAAATATTAAACTTTGGTCATACACTTGGACACGCCATTGAGTCTCATTTCTTGATTGCCGCAGAAAAAAAGCGCTTGCTTCATGGTGAAGCCATAGCTATTGGAATGGTACTTGAAGCCTTTTTGTCCGCCAAGCTGTGTGGACTCCCAATGAAAGATGCCGAACGAATAAAAAGCGTTTTTGGAGGAATTTATCCTAAAGTAACATTTGATACAGAAACGATAAGCGCTGTTGGAAATATGCTGATGCACGATAAAAAGAACGAAGCAGGCACCGTACTTTTTGCATTGCTGAAAAATATGGGTGAGCCCGTTTGGGATATTGAGGTACCCAACAAGCTCATTCAAGAAGCCTTTATATTTTATACGGCCTAGGCGGAGTTTCTTGATGCGTTGATGTTTCCAAACAACGAACGCGTCACCATTTTTTCCATCACTTCTCGAACTTCATCACTCATCTTCCCTTTTTGAATAGTCAACAACGCATACTGTTGGATGGTCAACAAGGGTTGCACAATCTCCTCACGTATGTGTATAGATGCCTTTCCAGCAGGTTGGTCTTCCATTAAGGCATCCATTTCCGTCAGTTTAAGTAAATAGGATTTAGAACGCTCATATTCATCGTGAATCATCGTCCAAAAAGCTCCATACGTCTTGTCTTTTTCCATGTAGGCGGTTAAGCTAAAGAATGACTTTTGCAAACTCATCATGGAATTGGAGATTAGCGTTCTAAAAAAGGCGTTGTTTTTGTACAAACGTTGCGCTTTGTCAAACTCACCCGATTTATCCAGTCGCTCCAGAGCAGTTCCTACTCCGTAAAAACCTGGAACATTTTGCTTGAGTTGACTCCAACTACCCACAAATGGAATCGCACGAAGTGCTGAGAAATCCAAGGACTTACTTGACTTTCTTTTCGAAGGACGACTCCCAATATTGGTCTTCGCATAGTATTTTAGCGTACTCATATGCTCCAAATAGGGTAAAAACTTGGGATGCGCTTTAAAATCCATATAGGCTTCATAACTAAAACTTGCCAAGCGTGTCATCGTATCTCGATCGGTATCGTCCAAATCCAATACGCGATCAGCAAATAAACGATTCGCAATTCCAGAACTTAAAAGTTGCTCTAAATTATAACGGCAGGAATCCAAAGTGCCAAAATTGGAACTGATGGTTTGTCCCTGTATCGTGAGCTGAATTTCATCTGCTTCAATTCCACCACCCATAGAGGCATAGAATTGGTGCGTATTTCCGCCTCCGCGCGCAGGAGGTCCTCCACGACCATCGAAAAAAGTAACGCTTATACCATGTTTGCGCGATATGGCCGTTAATTCCTCTTTGGCTTTGTAAATACTCCAGTTGGCCATTAAATAACCGCCGTCTTTTGTTCCGTCAGAAAAGCCGAGCATTATCGTTTGTTTATCGCCTCGTCTTGTCAGGTGTGCTCTGTATTCGGGGTTCGCATACACCTTGTCCATGACCTCAAGTGCAATTTTTAAATCTGGTATCGTTTCAAAAAGCGGTACCACATCCACAGTAGGATGCGCCCAATCACTCAAACGAATCATGGCAAATACTTCAAAAATATTCTGTGACGTCTGGTTGTTACTGATGATGTATCGATTGCAACCTTGCTCGCCGTTGTTCTGCTGTATCTCTTTCATCGCACGAATAGAGCCCAATGCTTTGCGAACAACGTCATCGTCAAATACGTTTGGCGAAACATCACCAGTAAGCGAAGTCAAGAAATCAATTTTATCCTCCTCTGGTGCAGCAACGTAATCAAAGTTAGCGTCTGTTATGCCCTCGCTGTTTGTGTGCGTTAGAAGGCTTAAAAATGCGTCGTGGTTGACACGTGAGTCTTGACGAATGTCCAAACTTGCAAAGTGATAGCCAAAAACGTTGACCTTAGCAATAAAATCTTTTAGCTCATTGACAAAAAGACCGTGATAATCTTCCTCAATTTTAACCAAAATCTCCTGTAGCTTTTCTTTGAGTTCTTCCAGAGAAATTTCTGGTGCTTTCTCCAATCTAAAAATGCTGTTGTAAAGTTTACGCTCAACATCAACTACAATTTCTTCCACTCCTGCAAATGTCAACCTACGTCGGAGTTTGCGCATATCGCGGTAGTAGTTCCGTATCACACTACTGCGCAAAAGCTGTGCAGTTTTTCGAGTAATATCAGTGGTCACAAAGGGGTTGCCATCGCGATCACCACCCGGCCAAAAACCTAATTTAACCGTTTGGTTTGTTAGTGATTCATCCTTAAATATATGGCGTTGTACATAGGATTGTATCGCTCCAATAGAAGGATAAAATACATTGGATAGATACCAAATAAGGCTACGTGCCTCATCCAATGGCGTTGGCTTTTTCTTCTTAAAAAAAGGAGTGCGACCCAACTGAGATAAAAGCAGCTTGATTTCATTCAAATCATTTTTGCGAATGCTTTTTCCTAAATCTGTGATAATTCCCAACACTGATCCTGGATAAAACTGTGTTGGATGTGCCGTTAAAACAGGACGAACGTTAATTTCTTGCAACAATGCTTTCAGTTCGCTTGTCTTTTGTTTGGCTTGCGCTTCTTCCTTTAAGTTACGAAGTGTTCCAATTCCACTCATGTTGTTGATGCGTGAAAAAGCTGCATCCTCAACCGCATCAAAAAGAACGACACGTCGTTCGATAAATTGAATAAAACGGAATAGTAAATCTACCTGATCTTTGTTGCTGTAATCTGGATAATAACGTGCGAAGAAGCTATCAATTATCGCCTTTGGATCTTTGCCTTGTGCATAGCCTTCGGCACAGCTGTTGGCAAACAAAGGCAGCAAGGTGGATGTATTCGTAATTTTTGAATACGGTAGGGTCGAAAAAATACTGTCGTAAAGCTTAAATTTTGCTAGAACACTTTCCTCAAAGCGCTCTAATTTGGTACGTGGATTCAATTTTATTTGGGGTTATAGGTCGTTAAAAATCGTGTGCATTAAACGTTTTTTGTCATTGATGCTTTCTTCTAGCGAAATCATGGTTTCGGTTCTCAAAACTCCATCAATATCATCTATTTTAAAAATAATTTCTTTTGCGTGTTCGGTAGTTTTCGCCCGAACCTTACAGTAAATATTAAATTTACCTGTTGTAATGTGCGCAACGGTGATGTACGGAATTTCATTTAATCGCTCCAATACAAATTTGGTCTGGTGCGTTTTCTCAAGGTAAATCCCCACATACGCGATAAAGGAATAGCCCATTTTGTTGTAATCCAGCGTGATGGAAGAACCTTTGATAAGACCCGCCTCTTCCATTTTGCGTACACGAACATGTACGGTACCTGCAGAAATCAACAAACGCTTCGCAATGTCTGTAAATGGGGTGCGCATGTTGTCAATTAGAATATCCAGGATTTGGTGGTCAATATCGTCTAGTTTTATTTTTGCCATTGTTATAATTTTTACAAAAAAACAAAAAAATGATTAAATTATATTAAACAAAATCGAAAATTTAATGAGAATTTAATGTTAAAAAGGCTAAAACTGCGCCCATTCAGCAACTTCACCAACCAAAACCGCTGGTTTGGTCAACTCTTTGTGGGCGGAAAAATCCACGGTTTTGTGCGCTTGTAGCGAATCTAAGTTACCGATACTGTGAACTATAGGTATAAATTCCACGCCTTTGCTTGTGAGCGACTCTCTAAACTGAAGTGCTATGTCGTTGGTTTTGCCATCAACTCGAGCATTTTTTACAAGAATATCCACAAAAGACTTGTTCACTTCGGGGATTTGCGTGTAATGATCAACTAGAAATTGTTTTTCTGTGATGCATTGAAGCCCTTTGAGTAGGGATACAGCAAACCATTTACGTGTATTTTCACGCTGGTAGTCCTCACCTACTTGCCCGCATTCAAACAACAAGGTTGGTGTACCTTGACCCTGAAAATAATCGCCCATACAGTTTGGGTTATAGCTGTCGTCATATCGGCCAATCTGCCCTGGTATGTTGCGCTGAAGCTGTTTGCTTATAAACCCGATTACGCCCATGGCTTGCTCTCTTGCGCTGGTTATGGATTTTTCTTGATCTGCTGCAGGAGCCAAAAAAGAAAGCATGCACGGCTTGTCTCCAACACCAAAAATAGTCCGCTGTCCGTGTAGATTAAAACAAAAATCAGGTTGAAAGGAAGCATAGGTAGACATCAACAAACGCG
>JAHEKR010000030.1 GCA_024638225.1 Flavobacteriaceae bacterium | reverse complement strand
GTAAAAGCGTTAATTTTTATAGTCAATTTCCACCATGACCTCGTTACGGCGATTGTAAAATTTGTAGGGGCTGTCGTAGCCCAAAAACTCCACCGCACCAACGGGCTTAATATCGTTCTTGGCAAGTACCGCCAACAAGCGCTTTTTGTGTGTAGCTTCTTTGGAATCATTGGTATATCCACCATAGCGGATGGCCGCAACATAGCGCGGTCCGGTTGTACATAAGGAAACATTTTCGCCCATAGGCTCAGGGGCTCCTTTTTGATGCACATCCAAGGGCATCACAAAAGCCATCTCCGATTTGTCCTCACTCATATACACCGGTGCCGTCATGGCAATTTTTTCTTCAGATTTGTTACCGCCCGAGATATAGCGAAACAACTTGCCAAAATTGTTGCCACCACTGGTTTGCACCAAGGTAGCACTTGGATAATAGCGAATTTCTATGCTATCAACCTCCTTGATGACTTCGTATGGTTGAATTTCGGTGTCTTGTGCCATGGCCAAAGAATGAAACGTTAGTACGGCCAAACCTAGTAATAATTGCGTTGTCTTTTGAATCATGATTTTCCTTTTTTAATGTCGCGCAGTACATCCTTGCGTACCGTACTTAGGTATTTTTTGCGTTTTGCGTCCGAGACAAAAGGCACCGACCAAAACTGCTTGGTTTTGGTAAAAAGTGCCAGCTTCCACCCAAACACAAACGAATAAACACCCATAACCAAACGGAGCTTAACCGAGTTTAGGTAAAGTGTTTTTACGGGTAGGGCAGGCGCCCCATGGGTTACATAGGTCCTGACTTTTTTATCGCTCAAAAAGGGTTTTGGATAGGCATAGAGTTTGGTCACATTGACAAATTGGTATGCAAAACCAGGCGTGAGGACTTCGTCGAAAAATATTTCCATCCGTGGGGTCAGTCGGAACCACCACACAGGCGAGACAAAATAGATGCGATCCGACCAAGTAACCATCTCCTTGTAGGAGGCAATTACCTTGTCTCGAGGGCGTGTAAAGCTGTCGCGGTATAGATCGATGATGTTTATCTCTTCTCCAGAAGCTTCGAGCTGTTCGGTAATCGTCTTAAAGATTCCGTTGTAGCAAAAAGAAGCTTGATCTGGGTGACCAATGATAACCAGACTTTTCATATGCAATTTTTGCAAAGATAATCTTTTGCGCCAACTCTTGCTTTATTTTTCCAAATACAAAGGGCGTAAAAACATTCAAAAGCAGCAGTAGTATAACACATATAGATTTACTACATTTACACTGCTATGAATTTTAAACTTGCAGCTAGTGGGCTAAAGTTTAGCCGCCATATTCCAAAAAACCAATCCCCTTTTGAGCGTTTGTTTGAACTCTTTAAGGAGCTGATTACGCATACCTCTGGCGATTTTGACGAAGCCATAGACTGGTTGCGGGAGTTAGACAAAGAATACAAACTCACCAACAGCGACTATACCATAGACGATTTTATCGAAGACCTTTTAAAGCGTGCATACATACAACCAAAAGGAGATGGCAAAGGGGATGGCTCCGGAATGGGGCTAACAGCTAAAACCGAAAAACTACTGCGGGAACATGCGCTAAAGCAAATATTTGGCAAACTTAAAAAGGCAGGATCAGGGAACCACAAAACAAAAAGTACCGGACAAGGGGCAGACGGCACCGGTGAGTTTAAGGCCTATCAATTTGGCGATCCACTCGAAAAAATATCGATGACCGAGAGCTTGCGCAATGCCCATATTCGCAGCGGAGGCGGTGACATCAACTTACAGCACGAAGACTTGGTGGTTGAGGACAGCTATTACAACACCCAAATGAGCACGGTATTGATGATTGACATCAGCCACAGCATGATACTGTACGGCGAAGACCGCATTACGCCAGCCAAAAAAGTAGCCATGGCACTGGCCGAGTTTATCACCACCCGCTATCCCAAGGACACGCTTGATATCTTGGTTTTTGGGAACGATGCCTGGCCCATTGCCCTAAAAGAAATTCCCTACCTGCAAGTAGGTCCCTACCATACCAACACGGTGGCTGGTCTTGCCCTCGCGATGGACATGCTTCGCAGAAGAAAAAACAGCAACAAGCAGATTTTTATGATTACGGACGGCAAGCCCAGTTGTCTAAAAAACACGGACGGTAGCTATTACAAAAACAGTATGGGGCTAGACGACTATATTGTAGACAAATGCTACACGATGGCACGTCAGGCCAAGCGGATGCACATTCCCATTACTACCTTTATGATTGCTCAAGACCCTTACTTAAAGCAGTTTGTGCAAACTTTTAGTGCCGCCAACGGTGGCAAGGCCTTTTTTACGGGCTTAAAAGGTTTGGGAGAGATGATATTTGAAGATTATGAACAAAACAGAAAAAAGCGATTAGGCAAATGAAGCAAAGCAAAACACTAGGCGAACTTAAAAAAACAGCTTACCAACCCTGTTCGATACAGCAGGAGTTGGCGCGTAATTTGCGCGATCGCATCAAAAAGGGCATTCCTACTTTTGAAGGTCTTTTGGGTTACGAACACACCGTTATTCCAGATGTTGAACGCGCCATACTTTCGGGGCACAGCATGAATTTATTGGGCTTCCGTGGGCAAGCCAAAACACGTTTGGCACGACAAATGACACAGCTTTTGGACGAGTGGATTCCCATTGTGGCGGGCTCCGAAATCAACGATGATCCGCTGGCCCCCATCAGCCTACAAGCCAAAACTCTTATTGCCGAGCAAGGCGACGATACACCCATTAGCTGGGTGCATAGAACTGATCGCTTTTTTGAAAAATTAGCCACGCCTGACGTGACAGTCGCCGACCTAATTGGCGATGTAGACCCCATAAAAGCCGCCAATCTAAAACTATCCTATGCAGACGAGCGCGTGATTCATTTTGGGATGATTCCCAGAGCGCACCGCTGTATTTTTGTTCTAAACGAACTACCCGATTTGCAGGCACGGATCCAAGTAGCCTTGTTTTCTATTCTTCAAGAAAAGGAAATACAGATTCGTGGGTTTAAACTTCGACTCCCTATAGAAACACAACTGGTATTTACCGCCAACCCCGAGGACTACACCAATCGTGGGAGTATCGTAACGCCACTCAAAGACCGCATTGGATCGCAAATACTAACCCATTACCCACACAACCTAGATATTGCAAAGTCCATTACCCGTCAGGAAGCAAAACTAGACCAAGAAACGGCCGCTGCCATTCATATACCCGAACTGGCTCGTGACATACTGGAGCAGATTGGATTTGAGGCTCGTAAAAGTGAATATGTAGATGCCAAGAGTGGGGTTAGTGCCCGCATGAGCATTACCGCTTTTGAAAACCTAATGAGTACTGCCGAACGCCGTCTTTTGATCAGTGGCGAAGACACAACCAGCATTCGGATGTCGGATTTTTTGGGAATAATTGCAGCCATCAACGGCAAGGTAGAGCTGGTGTATGAAGGCGAGCAAGAAGGCGCCGAACAGATTTCTTTTCATTTGATTAATCAAGCTGTAAAAGCCCTATTTCCAACCTATTTTCCAGAAATAAAAAAACTAGAAAAACAAGACGAACAAGGTCCGTACGACGAACTACTAGGCTGGTTTTTCAAGGACAACGAGTTGTTTTTGGAGGATAGCCTTCCCGATAACGTATACTTCGATACCTTAAAAGCAGTACCCAATTTGGAGGCCTTGGTTGCGACGCATCAACCCGATTGCCAAGCCGAAGACAAGTTCTTTATGATGGAGTTTTTGCTTTGGGGCTTGGAAGCGCACAAAAAACTAAATAAATACCGCACCCTTGAAGGCTTTCAATTCAAAGATGGGCTAGGAAATTTATTGGCAGGGCTGTAAGCGCCAGTTAGCTATTCATTAAAATTAAGCGCGTTGTCAATGAGTGCTAGGTGTGAATAGGCTTGCGGGAAATTTCCCAACAAATGCTTGGAGTCAAAATCAATGTCTTCGCTAAACAGGCCTAAGTGGTTACTGTACGACAGTAAGGTGTCGAAATGTTTTTTGGCTTTTTCTTCTTCCCCAATTTTGTACAAGCTATTGATAAACCAAAACGTACAGACCGTAAACGATGAGCTAGGCAAGCCAAAATCATCTTCATTTTTATAGCGGTACAACAAGCCCTCGTGCATCAATTCTTTTTCAATAGCTTTCACTGTTTTGACGTATTTCGGATTTTTCCCGTCAATAAAGCCATAGTATTCCATCAGCAATACGGATGCATCTAGGTGTTCGGACTGGTACGATTGCGTAAAGGCTTGCTTGGTTTCGCTCCAGGCATTTTTCATGATGTCGTCTTGGATCTCGTCGCGTAAAGCGCTCCATTTATCAACCGATTTATCGGCTCGAATCAGTGATGAAATTTTAATGGCTCTATCTACGGCCACCCAACACAGTAATTTGGAAAAGGTAAAATGACGGTCTTCGTGTCTGAACTCCCAGATCCCTTTGTCGGCCAACTGCCAATTGTTGGCAACCACCCAAACGATAGACTTGACTATAGACCACAGCTCTTCATGCCGTTCGTTATCTTCTGGATATCGATCAATTTGGTAGTGAATTACATCCATCAAAATCCCATAAATGTCGTTTTGCTTTTGGGTGTAAGCCGCATTTCCAACCCGCACAGGCCTAGAACCTTTATAGCCATCAAGGTGTTCGAGGGTTTCTTCCGTTAGTGTTTTCTCCCCGCTAATGCCGTACATGATTTGTAACTTTTCATTTTTGTCGGGAATCAAATCAATGATGTAGCGGATAAAGTTTTTTACAATTTTAGTGTGCCCTAGCTTGGCGATGACCTTAATGACCATTGAGGCATCGCGAATCCAACAAAAGCGGTAATCCCAATTGCGCACTTCGCCTATGGTTTCGGGCAAGGAGGTTGTCGCTGCCGCCAATACTGCACCTGTTTTTTCAAAAGTGAGCAATTTTAGCGTCATTGCAGAGCGTAAAATCTCCGCATTATACTGCTTAAAGTGCGGAGTTTTATGGCACCAGTTTAGCCAATATACTTTAGTGCGTTCATAGGCAAACAGGGTGTGTTCTAGCGTGGGAGGCTGTATTTTTTCGTTATAAGAAACACTGATAAAATGGTCTTTTGTCAGGTGTATTTTTTCACCTGAAAGCACAGCTTTTTTGTCCAAATCGGTGTACAAAAACAAGGTGTCGTAGTTTTTATCATTAACAATACTAACGATAAAATGTTCTTTGATGTGGCTTTTGGTTTCACCGAGTGCGTACTCTAATCTTGGATCGTAAATGACTCGAAAGACGGGTTCTCCTTTGATGTACTTGAGCACTCTATTAATTTCTGGTGGTGCGTAGTAGATGTCATTTTCTTTGTTGTAGCGCGGCATATAGTCGAGCAATTCAAAGGCATCTACACCATTTGAGAAGCGCGTACAAAGGATTGATGTGTTCGAAATATAGCTTTGTTCGACCTCATAGCTCGGGTCACAGTCAATTTTAAAGCTGCCGCCAATGTTTTGGTCGAGAATTTTTCCAAAAACCGAGGGCGAATCAAATTGTGGCAAACAACACCAATCTATTGAGGAATCTTTATTTATGAGGGCAGCAGATTTACAATTTCCAATTATACCGAAGTTTAAGTTGGATAAATTTGCCGTTCTGTTTTTTTTTGACATAAATTGCGTCTGAATTTGTTAAACTTTTACCTCAAATGGCCAAGAATATTATTGTTTCCAATCGCCTTCCCATTCGAATATCTAAGGTAGAGAATTCTTACAAATTTGAAGCAACAAGTGGTGGATTAGCTACGGGGATGAAAACCATACACGAACAGGCGGACTCTTTGTGGGTTGGTTGGCCTGGAATTGGTATAGACGAAATAGAAAAAGAAGCTTGGATTCCACTCGAAAAAGACCTTATCAGTAAAGCCTATTCGCCTGTTCGCTTGGACAAAGAAGAGGTAGATAACTTTTACTACGGACTGGCCAATAAATGTCTTTGGCCGCTCTTTCATTATTTTATAGAATACTCCATTTTTAGCGAATCCCATTGGGCGTCTTATGTGGCGGTAAACCAAAAGTTTGCCGACCGTGTTCTTGAGGATTTGGCTCCTGGTGATACCGTCTGGATTCACGATTATCAATTGCTACTTTGTCCACAAATGATACGCGCAGTACGCCCCGATGTCACCATTGGATTTTTTCTGCATATTCCTTTTCCCTCTTTTGAAATCTTTCGCATCTTCCCATGGCGTGAAGAACTGCTCAAGGGAATGTTGGGCGCCGATTTAATCGGGTTTCACACCTACGACTACGAACGTCACTTTTTGAGCTCTGTAAAGCGAATTCTTCGCTTAGACGTCGCATTTAACAGGGTAACCAATGGCTTACGGGAGGTTGTCGTCAACACCTTCCCGATGGGCATTGATTATGAAAAATTTCATCGAGCAGCCCAAGTTCATTTGGCCCAAAAAAGTGCGGAGCAGTCAGAACTAAAACGGCAATTGGAGCTACACAAAAAAGGGGCAGATAGCGGAAAACTCATTTTGTCGATTGATCGTTTGGACTACACCAAAGGCGTGGTCAACCGTATCAAAGCTTTTGATTTATTCCTTACCAAATACCCAGAATACTTAGAAAAGGTACGCTTGCTCATGCTTACCGTGCCCTCACGATCGGATGTTCCAGAATACATGCGCCTAAAAAAAGAAACCGATGAAGTTGTTGGAAGAATAAACGGTAAATATGCTACGGTCAACTGGACGCCTGTTTGGTATTACTACCGTGCCATGAGTTTTGACGATTTGATTGATTTGTATATGACTTCTGATATTGCGATGATAACACCTGTTCGAGATGGGATGAATTTAGTTGCCAAAGAGTTTGTTGCCACACGTGTTTCTGGCGACGGTGTCTTGATATTGAGTGAAATGGCAGGTGCCTCCAAAGAGCTTTTTGAAGCACTGTTGGTCAATCCATTTGATAAAAATGCGATGGCCGATACCTTACACCAAGCCCTTACGATGCCCGTTGAGGAGCAAATTCAGCGAAACACCTCCATGCAAAAACGACTGAGCCGTTATACCGTTGCGTATTGGGCCAACGAATTTACCACCGCATTACACGCCAAGGCAGATACCCAAGAAGAAAATGAAATTCCAAAAGTAAGTGCGCAAACCCTTGATGCATTTGCATCAAGTTACGCCAAGGCATCCAAGCGATTACTAATACTCGATTACGATGGAACCCTTGTTCCCTTTAACGAAAAGCCAGCACTGGCAGTACCAAGCCCTGAATTATTGGACTGCATCAAAACGATAGCCCAACAACCCAATACCGATCTAGCAATTGTCAGTGGACGGGACCAAGCGTTTTTGGACAAATGGTTTGCGGATCATGGGCTTATATTGGTTGCTGAACACGGGCATTACAGGCGAGCCAAAAATGAAGCATGGAAGACTAGCGTAGGAACACAAAAAGATTGGATTGACGATGTATTGCCCATTTTCCAGGCGTTTACCGACCGAACTCCAGGGACGTTTATCGAAGAGAAGCACAACAGCTTGGTGTGGCACTACCGCAAAACAGATCCCGAATTAGCTGCCGAACGGGTAGTAGAGCTCAATACGGTTTTGTCGAGTTTGATCTCCGATCAACTTACCATTTTAGACATGGACAAAGCTTTGGAGGTAATCGACAGACAGGTAAATAAGGGCACGGCAGTTGCCGAACTGTATGCGAATGACCATTACGATTTTGTTCTATGCCTTGGTGATGATGTTACCGATGAGCATATGTTTGTCAGCTTGCCCGATGATGCATTAACCGTAAAAGTAGGACGCAAACCCACGGCAGCCAAGTATTACATTGAGGATGTGGCTTATGTAAATAAGCTTTTGGTACAATTAACCCAGCAGTAGAGGACATGGAACAAAATGACGAATTTTTAGCAAGCCTTAGAACGGCTTATGAAAATGTTGTCCATGCTCCCAAAACGCATTCATTTGCCCAAATTAGAAATACCAATGCGCAGTATTTTCTTAAAATTTTTAGTGACTTAGGGGTACAAATTATGGGTTCAGAAAACCTGCCCTATGAACAAGGGAGTATATTTATATACAACCACTTGACCAACGACCCATCACTTATTGCAGCTGAAAACTTTCAAATAACTTTAGACAGTCACTTTATCAGTAGCCTGTTGTATAAATATTATAATGCGCCAGGAATCCGTGTAACACGGCATGCGTTACCAGAAGAAAAAGCGCACCAAGACTATTACGATCGGCTGGGCTATATTCGTGTTTATGCACGTGACTTTACCCCCAGTCACCTTGATAGTAAAGAAATAAAAAAAACGAACGGCAAATTTTATTCAACGGCTGCCGAAGTGCTTAAAAACAACACTTCGCTCATTTTTAGCCCCGAGGGATCTTCTTTGAGCACTGCAGCGTCTCCAGGGAGTTTTCGGGAAGGGATTTTTAAGTTGGCTTCTCGGATGAATCCCCAACCCAAAATTGTTCCTGTAGTAATGGCTAATTTTGACAAGCTCCCTCATAAAACAAATTACAAGTGTCAGATTATGCCATCCTTTAAAATGTCAGATTATGGCATACACAGTGATCAAGATGAAAACTTAGGAGGTATTGTTAACGGCATTGAAAAGCAATACAAAACTTGGATAAAAAAACTTGTGCATGACAAGGGAAACTTTACCCGTGAAATAAGCGTGCTCCAAAGACGAGCAAATCACAAAAAAAGCACCTCAGATTTATTGGTTTTTTATGGAAGTTCTACCATTCGGCTGTGGAATAGCTTAGCTAGTGATTTTCCACAACACAACACCCTAAACTTAGGATTTGGCGGAGCGTTTATTCATTCTTTATCAACTCATTTTGATGCGCTTTTCAACGGCTTACAGCCCAAAGCTATTTTCTTGTATCTTGGTGGGAATGACCTTTCTCTACACCATAGCGCTAAAGAAATAGTTAGCCGAATCACAGCATTTATTAATAGGATTTACCAGAAGTTTCCTCGAGTAATGGTGTATAATATTTCCATAAAACCTTCTTACGAACGCCAAAAGGATTTGCCCATGATTGAGGAAATTAACGCAGCGATGGAAGAGTTGGCCAAAACGACTCCTCAACTGCAACAACTAAATCTTTTTGATCAACTCGTTCAACAAGGTGAAATTAGAAAGGATGTGCTGCTTCAAGACGGGTTACACCTCAATGCCAATGGGTATAAAATCTTAAAAGGACTGGTACACAAGGCACTTCTTGAAAAGTACTATTAAGCTGCGCTGTTTTGTTGTTTGATTAGATTTAGCGCAGAACCCGCTTTAAACCACTCAATTTGTGTGTCGTTATAGGTGTGATTTGCACGAATACTGTCTACAGATCCATCGGCGTGTGTCACTTCAATAGTGATTTGTTTGCTCGGAGCAAAATCGGCTAAATCAACAAAATTAAACGTATCATCTTCTTGAATAAGGTCATAATCGGCCTCGTTTTCAAATGTGATCCCCAACATCCCTTGTTTCTTGAGGTTGGTCTCGTGAATTCGCGCAAAGGACTTTACCAGCACTACTTTTACCCCGAGGTGTCGTGGCTCCATGGCCGCATGCTCACGCGAAGAACCTTCTCCATAATTGTGATCGCCCACCACTACGGTTTCGATACCTGCAGCTTTGTATGCCCGTTGCACATCTGGTACACCGCCGTACTCACCTGTCAACTGATTTTTTACAAAATTGGTTTGTTGATTATATGCATTCACCGCACCAATGAGGCAGTTGTTTGAGATATTGTCTAAATGTCCGCGGTAGCGCAACCATGGTCCGGCCATAGAAATGTGGTCGGTAGTACATTTGCCGTGCGCTTTGATGAGCAGTTTTGCTCCAGAAAGGTTTTGTCCGTCCCAAGGCGCAAATGGCGTAAGCAATTGTAAACGCTCAGAATCATCGCTCACAACAACCGAGACCCCTGAGCCATCGGCAACAGGTGCCAAATAACCGTTGTCTTCTACATCAAAACCACTCGGCGGCAATTCAATGCCCGTGGGTGCTTCAAGGCGTACTTCCTCACCATCTTCATTGATAAGTGCATCGGTCATCGGATTAAAATCCAGTCTTCCCGCAATGGCTACTGCAGCCACTATTTCTGGAGAGGCAACAAAAGCATGGGTGTTTGGATTTCCATCTGCTCGTTTGGAAAAGTTTCGGTTAAATGAGTGGATGATGGAGTTTTTTTCTTGTTTGTCGGCACCTGCTCTTGCCCATTGTCCAATACACGGACCGCAAGCATTGGTAAAAATGGTGGCATCTAAATCTTCAAATATCTTGAGTAAACCGTCTCGCTCTGCTGTGTAGCGCACTTGCTCTGAACCAGGATTAATTCCAAAAGTAGCCTTGGTGACCAGCTTTTTTTCTACGGCTTGTTTGGCAATAGATGCAGCTCGAGAAAGGTCTTCATAGGAAGAGTTGGTACACGAACCAATCAGTCCCCATTCTACTTCCACGGGCCATTCGTTACTAGTTGCTTTATCTCCCATTTTAGCGACTGGCGTTGCCAAGTCTGGTGTAAAAGGACCGTTGATGTGTGGCATCAAGGTGTCCAAGTCAATTTCAATGACTTGATCGAAATACTGTTCTGGATTTTGATAGACTTCTGGGTCTGCAGTAAGGTGTTCTTTCACTTTGTTGGCAGCATCGGCAACATCATCTCGATCTGTCGCACGCAAGTAGCGCTCCATAGATTCGTCGTAACCAAAGGTTGAGGTGGTGGCACCTACTTCAGCACCCATATTGCAAATGGTTCCTTTTCCAGTACACGACATGGCTTGGGCACCCTCACCAAAATATTCAATGATCGCTCCTGTACCTCCTTTAACGGTTAGGATACCGGCTACTTTTAGGATTACATCTTTTGGTGCAGTCCAGCCGTTGAGCTTTCCGGTAAGTTTTACGCCAATAAGTTTTGGAAACTTTAATTCCCACGGCATATCTGCCATCACATCCACAGCGTCTGCACCACCAACCCCTATAGCGAGCATACCTAATCCGCCCGCATTAACCGTGTGCGAATCTGTTCCTATCATCATACCACCAGGGAAGGCGTAGTTTTCGAGAACTACTTGGTGGATGATTCCAGCGCCAGGCTTCCAAAAGCCAATGCCGTATTTGTTGGACACGGACTGTAAAAAGTCAAAGACTTCGGCAGATGTACTGTTGGCAGATTTTAAATCCGCAATGGCTCCGTCTTTGGCTTGAATAAGGTGATCACAATGAACGGTTGTGGGTACAGCTACTTTGGTCTTACCAGCTTGCATAAACTGGAGTAGTGCCATTTGAGCGGTAGCGTCTTGGCAGGCGATACGGTCAGGAGCAAAGTCTACATAATCTGCTCCGCGCGTATAGGCTTGAGTAGCCGCTCCATCCCAGAGGTGGGCATAGAGTATTTTTTCTGAGGCAGTGAGTGGTTTGCCTGTTGTTTTTCTGGCTTGGGCTACACGGTTTGCAAGCCGCGCATAGGTTGCCTCTATCATTGCTATATCAAATGCCATTTGATTTTGGTTTAAGATGGGTGTAAAAATATAAAATTAACTTCTTAATTCTCGATTGCATCATAGATTTAATTTAGCGTACTATAATCTGTTTAGATGCTATTCGACAAAAAGTCCCTTGGGCTGTGTTTTTTGGAGTTGCCCAATGTGTTGCGAAACCGTATTTTAGCTAAGTAAAAATCTTGAAAAGCAGAGGAACAAGCGCATGAAAAAAGCCATTATCGTCAGCGGATATTTTAATCCAATCCACAAGGGGCACTTGGAATACTTACTTAATGCCAAAGCAAAAGGAGATGCTCTTTTTGTGATTGTAAATTCAGATCACCAGCGTGCGCTAAAAGGCTCAAAAGCATTTCAAGACGAACAAGAACGAATATTTATTGTTTCTAATTTAAAGATGGTGGATAAGGTGTTTTTATCTGTAGATGAAGACCGGACTGTGTGCAAGACCATTGCTCAAATCCATAAGGAAACGAGTGGTCAATACAGACTTTGTTTTGCCAACGGCGGGGATCAAAACAACGACACCATTCCGGAACGCCCTGTCTGTGATCGTTTGGGTATTGCACTCATCGACGGCTTAGGAGATAAAATTCAATCTTCATCATGGCTGCTTAAGAAGTAGTTTCTCTCATCCATTTTCGCTGCTGATTTTCTTTAAGTATCTATAGTGTGCCTTAAGCAGTTCACCATTCGATTTTTCTTTCTTTTTTGCGAAACGAGATAAAGCTTTCCGTATGTCCCATAGCTGAGCCTTGATACTTGGATGAACCTCGTCTTGGTCAAGTAAGGACTTGAGTTGACTTGCAAAAACCAGTTGTAAATTTTGTTGCGATATATCTGGCGAAGTTACATCGACTACCAAAGTGTTGTAAAGGTGCATGAGTAATGCTCGTACAGACAGCCCTGTTCCGTTAAGACTATTATTGGAAGAGAGCAGTTTGTTTAACTTATTTTTACTCATTAAGCGTTGCAATGCTCGGGTTTGTACTCGCTGTATTTCTAACAAACCACCGTCTTCATTAATTTGTGAAACGAGGTCTTTTTGCATTAGCCAGTGTTGTGTACTCCACAGCTGCTTATCCAAAAACCGAAGTGCGGCAAGTTGCTTCGTTTTACGAACATTGCTAAAGGTATTCACCCCTTTTTGATTGCTGTTGTGCAGGGTGTTATGGACACCGCCAACCATATTAAAAACATGATAAATATATCGTTGATAAACGCTAATTAATTCGCTGTACAATTCGCTTAAGTCCTCGTAATTACTGTTTGGCTTAAGAGTCCAATTCATTAGATTTTGTCCCACAATTTTCAAGTTTTTAATTCCATAGTTACTTGCTTTAATGGGGTCATCGCCTATATTTTCGGTTTGTGCGTTAGGGTCATTACCTCTACCGCCAAACATATACATAGGATCCAGTGATTTTGCATCTACCATTTTCCTAAGAATTTCACGCTCTTCATCTGCCGGTTTTCCAAAGTATCGGTATCCCCATTCTATAGAATAGTCATCGTAAGGGCCCAGTTGACGAACAAATCGAATATTTTCATCTCCTGGCTGTGCCACGTAATTGTAGCGCGCATAATCCATAATCGTTGTGGCAATACCGTACTTCTGCGTAAATGTTCCAGATCTTAGTGAATCTACAGGGTATGCACTGCTCGCCTTCATGTTGTGCGGAAGGCCAAGTGCATGTCCAACTTCGTGAGAAATGACGCGTCGCATCATCTCTCCAATTTCTTCTTCTGGAGTATCTAGTCCACGTGCTTTTGGGTTAGCAGCAGCAGTTTCAAGTAAATAGCGATTCCGGTAGGAACGCAAATGATTGTGATACCAAATAATATCACTCTCCAGTATTTCTCCAGTTCTTGGGTCGGAAACACTGGGGCCAACAGCATTCCTTGTAGTTGAAGCAACATAGCGAACAGTGGAATAACGCACATCTTCAGGGCTAAATGAGGGATCTTCTTCTGCAGTTGGAGGATCTTTGGCGATAATGGCATTTTTAAACCCAGCTTTTTCAAAGACTTGGTTCCAATCCTCAATGCCTAGCCTAAAATATTTCCGCCATTTGATAGGAGTTGCTGGATCCAAATAATAAACGATTGGCTTTATGGGCTCCACTAACTCACCATTTAGATAGGCCGCTTCATCTTTTGGCTCCAAGCGCCATCTGCGTACAATTTTAAAATCATCTGCTTTTAGCGCTTCCGAACTATAATCAATTTTACTTAATGTAAACCATCCAACCCGCTTGTCCTCATACCTTATTTGCATTGGATTATCAGGAAGAGAAATGATGGAATGATTTATTTGGAAACTAAAGGTATTGGATTGATTTCCTCTGGGTGGCTTTTGTACTTTAAAACTTAGCGCGTGTAAAATTTCGGTGTTTTTGGGATAACTATTTGCACCTTCAATAAAGCTACGATTCTTGTCAACACTTCCTATTTTGTACCGCTCTTTGTCACTAGAGCGTATAATATTAAACCCTGGTGAGTCATTCATAAAATAGTCGGAAACATCAATCAAAAATCGGTCTGACTCTTTGTTTAAAATAGTAAATGCCCCTAACACAGCAGGGTAGTTATTTTTACTGACGCTTTGCGAAATGGGGTCTTCTTCGTTTGAAATATTCGTATAACTCATCTCCTTCATCAAAATCTTGTTGCCTTTTTTTGAAAAAGAAATAACTCGTTCTGAAGTCTTTGACCCTGCATTTATGTAGCCAGAATAGTTTGCTGGAAGTTGAGCTAAGCGAGTGACAATCAAAAGCTCCTTGGCTAGTAAGTCTTGAGAAAGCTCAAAATAAAGTGTACTTTCTTGGTTTAAGTAAGTGGTTATCAGCCCTTTTGAAGCTTTCATTCCAATTACCAAAGAGTCTAAAGTTTTAGATGGAGCATTCGAAGGCTCTGTTTTTTTTTGCCCATGAACATGTGTCAATACTAACAGAAAGGCAAGCGTGTAGATATGATGTCGCATTTGTTTCATTTAAAATCGGACCAACTAAATTAGTCATAATAATATCAAAGTTCTTGTATATTGGCTAATAAAGTAGGTTTAAATTTTTTTATAAATAACTAAAAATCAAGATTATGAAGTCAATATTTGCATTAACACTTAGCCTTTTGGGCTTATTTTTCGTTTCAGCGCAAGTATCTTTAGCGTATCAACAACCTTCAGAAGAAATACGATCCCTTGTGGATGTTTCTTTAGCACCGACAGTATTGTTTAATCAGGACAAGAGCACCATGGTCTTGCTTTACAGAGATAGTTATAAAACAATACAAGAGCTTTCAGAAAAAGAACTCCGATTGGGCGGGTTGCGTATCAATCCAAAAACAAATATTGGCAGTCGGGTGAATTATTATAACAATGTGGCGGTACAATCTGTAGGAGAAGACAGCGTCACCTATGTAAAAGGCTTGCCAGAAAACCCGAGGTTAACAAACTTTAGTTGGTCTCCTGACGAGCAAAGAATTGCGTTGACAAATACAACTGAAAATGGAGTTGAGGTATGGGTGTTGGATATTGAAACGGGAACAGTACAGAAATATACCGACGCAAATGTAAATGCCAATATGCGCGATGTAATAAACTGGTTTAAAGACAGTAAACGGTTTCTGGTCAAAATGTTACCGGATAACCGGCAGCCGCTCATTGACACCAAATCAACGGTACCAACAGGCCCAACTATTTCAGTAAATGACGGCAAAAAAGCCCAGAATCGGACCTATCAAGACTTGTTAAAAAACCCAGTTGATGAGCATAATTTTGAGCAACTTGCCTTGTCTAAACTAGTTGAAGTTGATGTAGTGGGCAACCAAAAAGATTTTTTACCAGTGGCCATGTATGGCAATATTAGCTTTTCACCTGATGGTCAATACGTTCGCGTCACCACTATTGAGAAGCCCTTTTCGTATATAGTTCCTTACCGTCGGTTCCCATCAAAAACAATAATTTACGATCAAAATGCTGCTGTTGTGAAAATGGTAAGCGCCACTCCTTTGATGGAAGAATTACCAAAGGGTTTTATGTCAACCCAAAAAGAACCCAGGGGATTCAATTGGCGAAGCGATCGCCCATCTACCTTGTATTATACCTTGGCTTTGGACGGAGGAGACCCTGTCAAGCAAGTAGAGTATCGGGATGAGGTTTTCGAATGGGATGCACCATTTGATAGTCCGCCAAGAAGTTTACTTAAAACGATTAATCGTTTTGCGGGGATACAGTGGGGGAATAATTCCGTAGCAATTGCCTATGATCGTTGGTGGAATACACGAAACACCAAGACTTATTTATTTAACCCATCGGATGTATCGCAAGCACCAAAAATTATCTCCGACCGAAACTATCAAGATGTTTATAGCGATCCAGGTAGCTTTCTTACAGAAAAGAATCGTATGGGAGTTGATGTACTCAGTTTAAGAAGGGGAAAACTCATCTTAATTGGTGATGGGTATTCAAAGGAGGGGCAATTCCCATTTGTTGATGAACTAAATAGTAGGACACTTGTAAAAACCCGCCGTTACACATCAGCCTTAACCGACAAACTAGAGGAAATTATAGATTATGATCGCGTACAGGATCGCTTACTTGTTCGCCAAGAATCCAAAAGTGATTTCCCCAACTACTTTTTTTACAGCCTAAAAGATAAAAAGACAAAACAGCTTACCGCATTTCAAAACCCATTTGATTTGCTTCAAGGTGTACATAAAGAGGTAATTACTTACACACGTAATGATGGATTAGCACTTTCTGGTACGCTTTATTTACCGGTAGGTCATACGACAAAAACAGCCAAAAATTTACCCATGATTTTGTGGGCATATCCTCGTGAGTACAAAGACAAGAAAAGTGCCGCACAGTCAACGCAAAACCCCAATGAATTCACCTATCCTTACTGGGGATCGCCTGTCTATTGGGTTACCAAGGGTTATGTAGTACTCGCTAATGCTGCTTTTCCAATAGTAGGAGAGGCCGATACAGAGCCTAACGACTCTTTTCGTACCCAACTGGTGGCCAACGCTGCTGCTGCAATTGATGCAGTAGACAATATGGGATATATAGATCGTAAACGAGTAGCTGTGGGCGGGCATAGTTACGGTGCGTTTATGGTGGCTAACTTATTGTCTCATTCAGACTTATTTGCTGCAGGAATCGCACGAAGCGGGGCATACAACAGAACCTTAACTCCTTTTGGTTTTCAAAGTGAGGAGCGAAGTTATTGGGAGGCTCCAGAAATTTATTACACCATGTCTCCATTTATGCATGCTGATAAAATGAAAACCCCTTTACTTTTGGTTCATGGAGAGGCAGATAACAATTCGGGGACTTATCCACTTCAGAGCATACGATACTTTAACGCACTCAAGGGTCTTGGAGCGACTGTTCGCCTTGTTATGTTACCAAAGGAGAGTCATGGATATCGTGCGAAGGAAAGCATTTTACATTTACTTTGGGAGCAAGATCAATGGCTTGAAAAATACCTTAAGTAATAATATGCTTTGTGCTACTACATCTGTATTAGCTTTTGCTTTATTTATGCGGTTTTTAAAGCCTACTAGCGTGTATTTTTGTGTTTAAACAGGGCAATCCCCATGAAGAGCATTAAACTATATTGTATTTTTTTAATCAGTTTTTTTTCCTTTTCGCAAGGAAAAATCGTGATTGAAGGAACCGTAGTAGACGCATTTGGTACGGAAATTCCCTATGCAGCCGTAGGCATACTCAAAAAGAATATCGGCACGACCACTACTGACGAGGGGACATTCTTATTCATTGTTTCTGCACAAGAAGCCGATGATATATTTGAAATATCTTCTATTGGATTTGAAACCTTTAAAATAAATGTACGCCAATACGTACAAGGAAGTAATCGAACCATTGTACTCGAGGAACAAGTAGCTGCACTTGACGAGGTTGTGGTGCTTAGTCCAGGCGTGTATGTAAAAACGGCTTTAAAAAAATTGCGCCAAAATACGATAAGCGCAAACCATCAACTGAAGCTCCTCTACCGCCGCTGGTCTGTTGAAGATCAGCTGTGCCGTTATTACATAGAGCATCATATTAATGTGGTGGACCGAGGTCCTTCCTCATACATGGTAAACTATGCTGTAGATCAGCGAAGAGTTTCGGCAGACTACCGTTTTGTAAAAAATGCGCAGAAAATACATGCGGTACGCTATATGGAAATGAATAATCCATTGAGAAGAGGACTAAATTACAGGGCATACACTTGGAAAAAGCTAACTCCTTCTACTTATGACGGAGAAGACGTATTGGTACTAGAAGGAACAAAAAAAAACAAGGATATGATTCGTTTATACATTGGCTTTGATACGTACAAAATTTATAAGTTAGAAATGGCTAAAAAGCCAGAGACAAATGGCAAACTTCTAACAGCTACCTATGTGTACAAAAAGAATAGCCAGGGAAAATTGTATTTAAGTTATCACGTACGCGAATGGCAAGGGGGAGCGCGTATGCCTGAAAACGTTAAGCGCGCATTGATTGCCTCCGGTAAAAAGGCACGACAGTTTATTCCCATTGCTTATAGGCATGAGGTTTTTGTTCTTAGCCTTGAAGAAAACAAGAAAAAATTCGCCTATTCGGGGGAGACTGCTGATAAAGATATGGCCGCTTATGCGATTCCTTATCGCACTTCTTTTTGGAAAAATATAAGTCTTCCTCCCGAAACAGGATTTTTTAAAAAGAACAGACAAGAATTAGAGGCACATTACGGGGTATCCTTGGAAACCCAATTTGAGTTCGCCAATAATTAAGCTCTGTTTTTGGGCTTAATATTGGGGACTCGTCCCTGATTTCCCATACCATCCAGATCGTTTTCGTCGTATGAACGTAACTGCTGATCTCTTTTGCCACGCGCTTGACGGGTAATGATGGAGAGTAAAAAATATCCGTACATCACGACGATTCCCAAACCGATAAAAAACATGATTTTATTGGTCATCTTTTCTTCTTTGTCGGATAGCGATGGCAAAGCCTAAAATGGTAATGGGCCAAAGACCTACATAAATTCCTTCCAACTGACTTCCACTAAACCATAGAAATATCGAATAGAGAAAACTAAAAAAAGCCAGTAAAATAGGGTAATACTTATTTAAAAAACTTTTCATTAATTAAATTTAACATGTGTAAAATAGAAAAAATAATTGATTGTTGCGTTCGTTTACACACCGAACGACGTCATAAGAGACAAGAAATGAATCAAAAGCCTCAAAAATTATAACTTTTGTTGGTTTCTCGCCATTTAATTGAGCTTATGTAGCTTATACTTGGATAATGATAAGAGGCTATATACCCATTTATTTTTGTCTTTCAATTGCGTTTTCCATGGCGCAACTTCCTATCCAAGATGGCGCGTTAGAGCTTAGCTCTAGTGGCGATTTCACGAATTGGAACAACCAGGTAAACCACAACGGCGTAGCACAGTTTGCCATAGAAACCAGCAATCTTGTTCCGTGGAGCGCCAAAGCCTTGCAAGTAAACCTTACCGCTCTTGGTGACTACGAACACAGTATTCAAACAAAGTCTACGCATACGTTTTCCGTTGCTGCAAACAGTAAGCTTACCGTATCTTTTTATGCAAGATCCAGTAACCCAGCGCAACTTAAACTCTGTATTAGCGACCCATCGGTTGGCTCATCTGTATTTAAAGGGAATACATTTACACTCGGATCTGACTGGAAACAGTACACGCATACTTTTGACATAAGCCAAGCAGTCTCCAATTACGCTATTAGTTTTCGTTATCTAACGGCAAATACGATTTATGGACTGGATGAGGTCAATGCCATGCCTGGCCCCTCAGTTGTCTTAAACACCACTGAACGATTTCAAACAATCGACGGCTGGGGCGGTGGAATTAAAAGGAGGACTAAAGATTTAGCAGCACTAAGTACAGCCAAGCGAGAACAGGTAGAAAAGCTGGCTTATCAAGACTTAAAAGTCAATATGATTCGCCTTTTTATACACCACAGTTTGGAGAACAATGCAAACGATAATACCGACTCGAACTCCATAAACATGGAGGCAATCAATTGGAATTACTACAATAACCAAGACCTTACCAATCAATACTCTCATTTTGTAACCAATACGCTGCAGCAAGCTATTTCACTGTCGACCAATGGGATTGATTACATCATTGGTAACAGCAACACTGCGCCAGGGTGGATGAAAAAAAACGGATCTCACAATCGTGCCTCTAATGAAGAAGATGTAACACTTAATACACTCAAAAATGGCATGGTGGATGAGTTTATCGAGTATATTTTAATCTTTCTAACAGGCATGAAAGACATATTTGGTATTGATGTGACAGAGGTTTCTATTACAAACGAGCCGGACTTTTTAAACACCTATGAGTCCATGAACCTTACGCCAACAGAACTTATAGGGATTATTCCTTCTTTGAGAACAAAATTGGACCAACATGGTTTTTCATCTGTTCGTATTCTCAGCCCAGAAGCGGCTCGTGTGGTTCCCGGAACTGCCCCAACATTAACGACAGTAAACTCCGCTGCTTCATATATTTCAACAATGTTTCAAGATGCAGCTACCAAATCGGCTGTGGATGTAATTGGTACGCACACCTATTACGACTCATCACACGATGCAGATTGGACACAGCTGACAGCTGTTTCGGACCAAAAGCCCATTTGGGTTACCGAGTCGGCAAACCTAAAGAGCCTTGATATGTCCATGACTGATGCGGCAAACTACATCAAGTGGATTTCCCGTGGGTTTAACCTTGGGGCGCTGACAGGGTATATGGCGCATTTGATGTTTGAGGAGCACAAATACGAAACCCCAGATATTGCTGGAGACAAAGAAGGTTCTTCTGCCTTGGTGTTGTGGGATGAGAACAACGTGTTTTTGCCAAAGCGATATTATGTAATGAAACAGTTTATTAATCTTTCGGGTAAGGGATATACCCGAATGGGACATACCAATAACAACGAAAAGATGTATAGCACCTCATTTGTTTCCCCTGCCGACGATGAACTTGTCCTTCATATTTTTAACGAGCAAGATGTAGCAATACCGTTTGTACTTGATATTCCATATAACTTGAGTACACTAACTCAATACCGAACATCAGATACGGAAGATTTTGCGCAATCTTCCTTAACCGTTTCTCCGGATACAAGGTATTTTGAAACCAATCTTCCAGCGAAGTCGTTTACGAGTTATGTGTATCAATTTTCGCAAGCGCTAAATGTGGACAATCATCTTGACAACAGTGCCGTACCCACTATAAGTATTTATCCAAATCCCTCTACGGGTATAGTATATGTTTCAAAAAATACTAAGGAGTCAATGCATTACAGTATATACACACTTAATGGTCGATCTGTATTCACCCAAGAAGGTGGATCAGAACTAAATTTAAAGGCACTCCCAAAAGGGATGTATTTACTGGTTGTCAAAAAGGGAATACAGAAAAGATGGGAAAAAATAATCTTGCGCTAGTCGAAATAGTTAATCGAAACCTTCCTCCCAGGTTCCGTAAATTAGGTTAGGAAAGAGGATGAATTTTGTGCCAAATGCAGCAGCTGTTTGGTCGACTGCTGCGGAACGCGCTTCATTGGTTCCTATGTCAAAACGGGCATCAAAGTCCGCCAAATTATCTCCCAAGAGTAGCACGACGTTAAAGTCATCGAGTTGCTTTCTTCTTTCTTCTTTGCTTTTGTGCTGATCGCGCAACAACATTTGTGTGTCTTGGTCAAAAGGAAAGCCAAGGGCGATAAGATTTTCTTTTGTTGGGGTATAGTTTTCTAACCTTCGATTTGAGATATAGATTATCTCTACACCTCTAGCGTGGGCATATTGAAAAAATGATCGAGCTCCTTGGATGGGAGTGGCTTTCTTGCTGTTGACCCATTCAGACCATGTTTTTTGGGTAAAGGGCAGTTTTTTTTCGATAAGCATTTCGTTGTATGGCCGGTTATTTAGCACTGTTTCGTCAATATCTGCAATGATGGCTAGGGGCTTTTCACTTTCCCATTGAAGCGCTTCATCAATCCTTGACTGCGCAATATTGTAGGCCTGAATACACAAAGCTTTGTATTCTGCAGCATTCTTTTGCCAGTGCATGGAATGGTCTTTTCGTGAGAAAGTGCTTGAGCAGCTCCAAATCAATACGACCAGTAAAATCCAAACGGCTTTTTTCATCGGTTTAAAAGTACTCTTTTTTTTGGTTGAGTCATACACTTGATTTTACCTAAGGCCCTTCGTTTATCTAGCGGCAGTGGACAAAATAAAAAGGGCATGGCGCCCTTTTTAAACATTAAACTAAATGTGTTTTAAAAGCTGCTGTGTATTGTTTGCATGTTCAATTGGATAGCAGTAAGACGGACAGCTTATTCCAAAACAGCAATCGGTTTGTTTTTTTCACCGATCCAAGTAACCATAAAAATTAGGTCTTTGTCTGCTAAGTTTTCAGAGAAATGCCAAGTATTGGCTACACCCAGGAATGCCTTGTCTCCAGCTTTGTATGTTTGTGTGGAAACGGTGCCCTTTTGCTGCAGACTGTCCGTAAGGGAGGTATTGGTGTCGAAATTTACGGTTAATTCGCCTTGAATGATGTAAGCAACCCCCGTGTAGGGATGGTAATGCCAAGGGGATTTAAAGCCCGGCTTCCAAACCTTTAACTGACTTGTTATGGCAGCAACTCCCGTTGGATAAATTAACTCATTTCCTAAAGGGTCGACAGACACATTGGTCATTAAGTCTCCATTTACAAAAGGAACAAGGCCACTTTGCGTATTAGATGGAGTAGAGGTTTCGTTTACACAAGCAGTAAGCACAAGACTTAGTGTGATGAGTAGCAATAATTTAGTTTTCATTTTTAAAATTTATTTAAATATAAAAAATTAAAAAAAGTAATTACCTCATTTTAAGCAACAGAGTGAACGCAAGAGGAAAGATTTATGTCTTCGTTCTCCATCGTTTCATAAAAATCAAAAAAAGCAGCAGTAAATTGGCAGCTAAGATATACGGGTTTGCCCAAGGGATACCATCAAACCTAAAATCAGAAACCGGCCAAAATATTGGCGTTGGAAAAAAATCAATGCTATGCGTAAAAAAATCAACGATGATGTGTACGGGCCAGCCCAACATAACCCACGCAAAATCTTTATTTATTGCATACCCCACAGCGATAAAAATAGAAGCGGTTATTAAACTGTGCGAAATGTCATATAGCCTATAGACCCAAAAAGGAATTTCTTCAACAGTTGGCCTTCCAAATTCGAATCCCTCAGTATGAAACATCAATTGAAAGATAAAATAAACACCAAAAGAAGCTAAATCAGGAATGGCGCCAAACACGAACGAAGCCCAGCTGTATTTTTTATACCCAAAAAGACCTTTACCGTAGAGCGCGTGACTAATTGTATCCATAATTCACAAACAAGGTAGTCGAAAAGTTTTAAAAACAAAAAACCCCGCACAATGTAAAGTTATGTTGTGGAGTCAAGAGGATTGAAGTCGAACTATTTTGTGGAGGATTTGGGTAATTCGGTGTCTATATAGAAAAGTTTAAAAAAAGTTTCTACTATTTAGTTGAGTCTCTTTTAACAAGCGCT
>JAHEKR010000058.1 GCA_024638225.1 Flavobacteriaceae bacterium | reverse complement strand
TCAATGATTTGAGTTGTCCCGTGTGGCACGCAAGTGCGGTAGCGTAAGGTATGGGGCGAGAAAGCACACCGCGTCCCAAAGCCTCGCAGATGTCGTAGGCGACAGTAATGTCAAAAACAGTCAACCCCGTTTAACGGGGTTATTGTGGCTCGAGTAATGCCAGTAACAATCAAATGAACATTTACCAATAAAAAGGTTCAACGAGTTTTGCGAAGCAAAACGAAGTTGATGCTGACTGCGCAGCATTAAGCAATAAATATTAAAACAAAGGATAACAAATGACATTTACAGAAAGCATATATCACCAACTCACAGACTTAATTCACATCAGCACTGATCAGTTCAGTACAGAATGGCTTGGACAAAGTAGAAGTTATTACTCAAGCAACAAAGCAAGAGGCATTGAGGCAAGTAACACTGCTCTGGTGAAATTGATGAACAAACTCACTGAACACAAAGCCGCTTTGGAGCGAAACGCAAAACACCCATTTCTTTTAGAAAACGCAAAAAGATATGAGGCACTGGCAAAACTAGTTGGGCAAGAAATAGCCAATCGCTCAATTAAATCGAATATCGCTAATCGTGCAGTAAAAGATATGCTTGTTAAGATTGTTGCTGAAATAAATGAACAGCGTAATCCAACAGCGTTACCAGTTATTATTGGGTTTTAGCGTTTAGCGGGTTTATCGCTGTTTCGTGTAGCGATCTTTCAAGACGCTTTCCCTATTCTGGCGTGGGTTCATATCAAAATGAAGTTAAAGGGCGTTTAGAGGTATTCTGCTAGGAATCCTGAAAAAAACAACCTCAAGCTGGTGATTCATCCTGGAATATTTTTCCCTGAATTTTTCGGTTGCTCATTAAAGTTTTTTAAATGAGTAAATTTCTCTTGTTCCCAAGTGTGACATGTTGTCATTGGGAAATGATCCAATTTGTTTAACTTCTGAAAACGGCATTTTTAAGAATGATGCATTATGTTTAAATTTGTAAGCATCCGATTCAGAAATTATGACATCAATTAAGATCTCACCACCTTGATACAAATTGTTTTTAAAAAAGCTTTGAAGCGTCTTTTTAAGAAATTCAGGCTCTATATTATGAATCCAGTTGCAAAGGATGATTACGTCAAATTTTCCATCTAACTTGTCCCCTAAAACAAATTCTTGGGTAGTGATATCAGCTTTTAAATTAAACTTATCAAGAAAAGTGAGAGCATTTAAGATATTACGATTTTTGTCGAACCCAAATTTTTTTCTAAAATCCAGATTTCTTAATATATCGCCAAGACCACATCCAATTTCGAGAACAAAACCGCGATTTTTTCTCTCATTTAAGTGTTTTATAACGCAGGAAACATATTTTTTTTTATTTTTTCCAGTTAAGTGAAAACCACCTTTGATTCCAAATATTGCGCACAATACGCGTCGGGGTAAGGTATGGAGTCGATAAAATAAACCATTGAGTAGTCTTTTAAAAACCTTCAAAAACATAAGACGAATCCATGTGATAAGAACGGTGTGTCTAGCCGGTTTTGTTATTCAAAATGAGCCGTTTAGGCAAAAAACACTCATCGACGTGTCTCAGTTATAAATAACCAGTTTGTGTAGAAGTGCACGATATCATTATCTGTAACAATATCCCTAGTAGCTTTGTTGAGATTGAATTGAAGCAGACTATTGTTTCTGCTGCAAAGCCCTTGACGGTGGATATAAATCCTAGAGACATACGAAAAAACGTGCAACAGCTCTTATTAGATTTGAGGGGGCAATGAGCGCTTCAGCAGCAAAACAGCGAGAACCTGAGTTAGCTCAAGAGCTACGGCTGCAAAATTAAGTTGTTTATGGTGGGCATTAATGATGTCGCGTTTTTTACTAATTGTCCCTTGCAAAGACGGACACTCGCAGAACCGCTGTGTTTTATTTACGAACTAAACCAGTTCAAAAATGCCCTACAAAGCATCTCAACAGTTCACGCAGCAGCATAACAGCGCAAAATCCCTAAAACACGCTGTATGACGCTTAAAAAGCACCTAAAAGGGTGAGCTTTAAACTTGCATTTACAGTCCACCCACTCTTTACTTAAAACTAATTTTGAAAATTAGTAAAAAGCATGGTGCTGAACTGCTTATTTAGATTGGGAAGTTCTAATGTTACCTTTTTGGAGGTAGTCACTAATGAGCTAAAGAGTAATACCTTAAGATTGCATTGAGGAGAAATCAAATTGGCTATCGTGACACTAAAAAAAATAGCGATTTACTGCGTTGTATTGATTTGCTCTATTAGTCAGGGCTTTGCTTTTGACCTTAAATCCCTTGGTGGAGATTTTACCAAAGACCTGGATGGCGCGCTTAAGCAATTGGAGCAAGGTTTACAGCAACTCCAAAAAAATCAAACTCAGTAAATTGAGAGCACTCAGGCTACAAGTTCTGGAGTGCAATCTTCATAACCCACGTATCTATCATCACCTACATGCCCCACAGGCATGGGCCATAGGGGGTGTATACGTATTATATTCATGTGCTGTTACACAGATTAGGTGGAATAGCTGGTAACCATTTTAATCAGCCAAATAGAGTCACTGACAGGGTTTAGGGTTTTAGTGAGTCACGGGTACCTGAATATGGCTAGAGAGTCTGCGTGACGGCTATAGGAATGACACGATTGTTTAGAATGGTATAAATGTTTGGGTGTTCTTAAATAAAAAGAAGTTAACAAATTTCACACTCATCTAAACAACCGTGTCGTTCTACCACCTATTTGACTAGCCAATATTGACTTTACGAAGGTAGGGCAGAGCCTTCTCAAAAGAGCCAAACTTGCTTTCTGCCTCTTCGTCAGTAACCGTTGCCGGAATAATTACATCCTTTCCCACTTGCCAATCGGCAGGTGTGGCAATGCCCTTATTCGTTGAAAGCTGAAGCGCATCAAGAGCGCGCAAAACTTCAGCAAAATTTCTGCCAACAGTCATAGGGTATGTCATCGAAAGTTTGAGTTTCTTGTCAGGCCCTATAATAAAAACTGACCTAACAGTTGCAGTATCATTAGGAGTTCGACCATCTGGCAAGTAAGCCTCACTGGGAAGCATATCAAATGCCTTTGAAACCACTAAATCGATGTCAGATATGATAGGAAAGAAGGCCTTGTGGCTTCCATATGCCTCGATGTCTTTTTTCCATTTTTTGTGGTCTTCGACACTGTCAACTGAAACGCCAAGCACCTTTGTGTTGCGTACTTTCCAGTCATTTTCAAGTTTAGCTACGGCACTGAACTCAGTTGTACATACGGGCGTAAAGTCTTTGGGATGGGAAAATAATATTGCCCATGAGTCTCCAATCCAATCGTGCATATTAAAATCACCAACATCAGTGGAAACTTTAATATCAGGGATCGTATCATTTATGCGAATAGCCATTTTTACCTCATTTTTAAAAAATGCATGGAAGAGTCATGCAGCCTGCCCCGCTGCAGAAGCCTCAGGAACTTCAACCAATAAGCCAGTTTTACAGTCATAAATGTAACCGTGTATTGGAATATGTTTGGGAACCAAAGGGTGATTTTTAATCCTTTCGACATCTTCAATGACAGCTTTTGCATTATCTTTGAAAGTAAGCCAGTTAATATATTTTCCAGCAACTGACCCTCCTTCTGTAGTTTTGTTTTTCCAAACCCCAGAACTTATGTCCGCAGTCTCAAGACTGCTTTCTAAAAGGTCTGAGATGATTTCAGATGTAAATAACTCCATTCCACAATCTGTATGATGAATAACAAACCATTCATTTGTTCCCAGTAATTTATGTGAAATTACTAATGAACGAATAGCGTCATCACTTGCTCTTCCGCCCGCATTCCTGATCACATGGGCGTCACCTTCAGCAAGTCCAGCATATTGCGCAGGGTCCAGCCTCGCATCCATGCAAGTTAATATTGCAAATCCGCGGGCGGGCGGTAAGTTCAGATTCGCCCTTTCCCCGAATTCAGCAGCATATTTTTTGTTTGCTTGTAATACTTCAGTGACTATCGCAGTCATTTGATTCGATCCCTTTATATTGAGTTGTTGTTCAAGCAATAATCAAAAAAATATTGCAAAATAAAAGAGTAAAATTGATAAAATTAAAAATATTTTATGAAAAATATCTAATTTAAATATTTATTTCCTTATTTGAATATGTGGGCGCAGCGTTATCCTAATACTAATATCTATGACGTTTCTTCTACAACTTGTTAATCACTCAACAAAACTGACGCAGACTCTCTAGCCATATTCAGGTACCCGTGACTCACTAAAACCCTAAACCCTGTCAGTGACTCTATTTGGCTGATTAAAATGGTTACCAGCTATTCCACCTAATCTGTGTAACAGCACATGAATATAATACGTATACACCCCCTATGGCCCATGCCTGTGGGGCATGTAGGTGATGATAGATACGTGGGTTATGAAGATTGCTAATGCAGTTTAGGTGATACAGATAAGTGTTATTCAGGGTTTAGATGAATATCACTTACATACCCACTTACCCTGTACTCAGTAGAAACTCAGATATCACTTAGCTGGTC
>JAHEKR010000027.1 GCA_024638225.1 Flavobacteriaceae bacterium | reverse complement strand
GGGGTGTTTGCTGTAAATATAGCTATTTCATGACTAATTGTAAGGTGGTTTGGGTGCGCTGTTCCAATACAAGCTCATGTGCTTTTAGCAACTCTTGTTCAGCCTTATCGTCGTAATGACGAATGGTATATAAGTTAACAGCTGCTTGATGTTGAACATCAAATCGCGCACGTAAGGCGTGCAACAAAGATTCCATTTTATTGTACTTGTCGTATATACATACCGAAAAGCTAATGGCTGAATTTTGAATCAAATCCACGGACATTTTGTGTTCGTGCAACAACTTAAAAATATCGCTAATATTATCCTCAACTATAAACGAAAAATCTCGTGTAGAAAGGCGTAAAAGGGACAGTCCTTTTTTCACAATATAGCAGGGAACCTCAGGACGCATACGCACTCCTTTACCAACTTGGGTTCCGGGTTCTTTGGGGTTGAGGAAAGACTTAACAAATAAGGGGATTTCTTTTCGCTGTAGTGGCTGCAATGTTTTGGGGTGAATAACAGAAGCGCCATAAAAAGCTAACTCAATTGCTTCTTGATAGGAAATGTGATGCAGCAGTTGTGTTTTGTCAAAAACTCGTGGATCGGCATTAAGTACACCCGGAACATCTTTCCAAATGGTTACATCTGTTGCTCCCAAACAATACGCCATTATTGCTGCTGAGTAATCTGAGCCTTCTCTACCTAAGGTTGTGGTAAAATTATTATCATCGCTTCCAATAAACCCTTGAGTTACCTTCAAAACAGTTCCTTGCATCTGCTGTTGCACAGCTGTTTGGGTGCGCTCCCAATCTAGGTGCGCACTTCGGTAGTAGTTGTCTGTTTTGATGCAATTACGCGCATCAATCCAAGCCGCTTCAATCCCCATGTGATTTAAATAAGCGCAAACAATGGATGTAGACAACAACTCGCCATAGCTCACTACCTGATCATACACAAAAGAATTGTGTGGCGACCGATTGTTTTCCAAAAAAGTACGACACTGGCCTAGAATGTTTTTTATACGCTCTTCAATAGCAGGGTTATGCCCAGCAAAAAGATCTGCAACTATCCTTCTGTGAAACTCCTCTACTTCTTGAAAAGACTCGAGATATGTTTGTGGTTGAGCAAAGTAACCCGACACAACCGCTTCCAGTGCATTGGTCATTTTTCCCATAGCAGAAATGACAATTACGGTGTCTTGATGGCCTATTTCGGTCAAGACTCGAACGACGTTTTGTACTCCTGTTGCATCCTTTACCGATGCACCTCCAAACTTAAATACCCGCATGATGTTTTGCAATAAATTGTTTCATAGCTCCCTCTTTCATCAAGGTGATGTTCCACTCCTCTAGAACTGTAGCGCCGTGTTTTTTATAAAAATCAATTGCGGGAGTATTCCAATTCAATACCACCCACTGTATACGCCTAACACCAGAGGTTTGTGCAAATACAATAAATTCCTTGAGCAAGGCAAAACCAACTCCTTCTCCTCGCATAGATTCAGTTACAATGAGATCCTCCAAATGCCATGACTTGCCTTTCCATGTCGAGTAGCAAGGATAAAAAAGCGCCATTCCGACAATTTCTTGTTTTACCTCAGCGACAAAGCATCGAAACTTGGGATGTTCCCCAAATCCGTCACGTAAAAGTTCAGCAACGGTAACCTCGACTTCCTCAGGTTCACGTTCGAAAGTTGCCAACTCCTTGATCAGGCTCAAGATATGTACTGCATCTGATGGATTTGCCTCGCGTATTAACGTATGATTCATTTGGGGCAAATGTACTAACTCTACCTACAACCAAAAACTACATACGTCACACCAAAAACGAATTTTGTTTAAAAAATAACGTTCTGGAGCTAGCGCATGCACGTACTTTGTACTTTTGTCAAAAACAAAGCGTGGCCGATCTTCCCGTACTGTACCAAAACAACTCGCAATTTCAGTCGGTATATTCACATGCGCAGAAAGAGGGAATTGCAAAGGTTTCGGGGCTTGTGGGATCAAAACACACTTTTTTGGTCCGTTCACTCTTTACACAACACCCAACTACAGTCGTTTGGATTCTTCGAGACAAAGAAGAAGCAGCATACTTTCTCAATGATTTAGAAGTCTTCATGGAGCAGCGTCCGCTTTTCTTCCCGTCGAGCTATCGTCGGCCGTACAGCATCGAAGAAACAGATAATGCCAATGTTTTGATGCGTGCTGAGGTACTCGAAATGCTGCGTGAACATCCCAAACAATTGGTGGTATCCTATCCAGAAGCGCTTTTTGAACAAGTATTAACTCCTAAAGAAATTAAGCGAAAAACGCTCGAAATAAAGCAAGGAGATGAGCTGAGCATTGACTTTGTCAATGAAACGCTTTTTGAGTTTGGATTTACGCGTGTAGATTTTGTTACTGAGCCTGGATCATTTGCTGTCCGAGGCGGGATTTTAGATGTACATTCCTTTAGTCATAGCGAACCCTATCGAATTGAATTTTTTGGTGATGAGGTCGACACGCTGCGTAGCTTTGATGTAACGACTCAGCTGTCGACAGAGGTACACGACAAAATTCGTATTCTGGCCAATATTGAAGAAAAAGAGGGCGACCATCAACGTCAATCTCTATTGTCTTTTTTAGAAAAAGATGCTCTTTTGTGTGTACAGTACCAACAGGCTGCTGCTGCTACTTTGGATAAACTTTTTCAGTTTGCCCAAGAAAGCTTTGCCAAGCTAGACGGTGGGATTAAGCGACTGTCGCCAGGCGAACTGTTTGTAGATGGCTCTTCGTTTGTCGAAGAACTAAGCAAACGGAAACACATACTGTTTTCGAACAATTCAAAGGAAGCCTCGGTGATTTTTGACTGTCAGCCACAGCCTCATTTTAAGCGTAAGTTTGATTGGCTGGCTTCACATTTGACTGAACATACAGCGCAAAAGCAAGCAAATCATATTTTTTGTGCTTCTACAACTCAAAAAGAGCGACTCGAACAAATACTAGAAGAGCTTGCTCCAGATGCGCGCGTTCACTTATGGGTTGCTCCGCTGTACCGTGGATTTATAGATGCTGACGAAGGGATTAGGTGCTATACAGACCACCAGCTTTTCGAACGTTATCACAAGTTTAGGCTTAAAAATGGCTATTCAAAAAAGCAAGCTATTTCACTTAAGGCTTTGGCGCAGTTGGAGGTAGGAGATTACGTAACACATATCGATCACGGGATTGGAACATTTGGAGGTTTACAGCGCATTGATGTGGAAGGAAAATCGCAAGAGGCAATAAAGCTCTTTTATGGAGATCGAGATATTTTGTTTGTGAGTATTCACTCACTGCACAAAATTTCGAAATACAACGGAAAAGACGGTACTGCTCCAAAAGTTTACAAACTTGGATCTGGTGCTTGGAATAAAATAAAACAAAAGACAAAGAAAAAAGTAAAAGAAATTGCTTTTAATCTGATTAACGTCTATGCCAAAAGAAGGTTGAACAAAGGGTTTGCTTGCGGTCCTGATAGCTACCTACAGCACGAGTTAGAAGCCTCTTTTCTGTTTGAAGATACTCCCGACCAACGCACGGCTACAGAAGCGGTAAAACACGATATGGAAGATCAGAAACCCATGGATAGATTAGTTTGTGGTGATGTTGGCTTTGGCAAAACAGAGGTTGCCATTCGTGCCACCTTTAAGGCCGTTGACAATGGAAAGCAAGTCGTTATTTTGGTGCCTACAACCATCTTGGCATTCCAGCATTTCAATACCTTTAGCAAACGCCTTGAGGAATTCCCCGTTACTATTGATTACCTAAATAGATTTAGAACCACAAAACAAAAAAAGGAAGTACTGGAAGGCCTTGCGAATGGAGCCATTGATATCGTGATTGGAACGCATCAACTGGTTGGTAAGTCAGTATCTTTCAAGGATTTAGGGCTTTTAATTGTAGACGAAGAGCAAAAGTTCGGAGTAAGTGTCAAAGAAAAACTAAGGGCGCTCAAGGAACATGTTGATGTACTTACACTTACGGCAACACCTATACCAAGAACCTTACAGTTTAGCCTAATGGCTGCACGTGATTTATCTGTAATCAACACGGCGCCACCCAATAGGCATCCCATTGAAAGTCAGGTAATTTCATGGGATGAAACACAAATCCGAGATGGTGTTATCTACGAGCTGCAGCGAGGTGGGCAGGTGTTTTTTGTTCATAACCGAATCGAAAATATAGGCGAAGTTTCGGGGATGCTTCAACGGCTCATCCCAGATGCCCGAATTGCAACTGCACACGGACAACTTCCTGGAAACAAACTAGAGCAATTGATGCTTGGTTTTATTAATGGGAAATACGACATCTTGGTGGCCACAACCATTGTCGAAAGCGGTTTGGATGTGCCTAACGCCAATACCATTTTTATCAATAATGCCAATAACTTTGGGCTTAGCGACTTACATCAAATGCGTGGACGTGTAGGAAGAAGCAATAAAAAAGCGTTTTGCTACCTGATCACTCCTCCCTTTTCTGTGCTTACTGCAGACGCGCGAAAACGCATGGAAGCCATAAGTCAGTATACAGCTCTTGGATCTGGCTTTCAGATTGCCATGAAGGATTTAGAAATTCGTGGTGCAGGAGATTTACTTGGAGGCGAACAAAGCGGATTCATCAACGATATTGGTTTTGAGACCTACCAGAAAATACTCAAAGATGCCATTGAAGAGTTGCAGCAAAACGAGTTTAAATCTCTTTATCCCAACCAAAAAACGCAAGTCAAAGAGTTGGTACTTGACACTGATTTTGAAGTTTTTCTACCAACCGATTACATTAATAATGTAACGGAACGATTAAGTCAATACCAAAAACTTGCCGAGCTAAAAACAGAGGAGGAATTGGCTAAGTTTTCTGAAGAACTTATCGATCGGTTTGGTTCCTTGCCCGATCCTACTCTTGAATTGTTCGATAGTGTACGTCTCAAGTGGTTAGGAACAGCTCTTGGTTTTGAAAAAATAATTCTTAAGAAAAATAGGTGCATTTGTAGGTTTCATGCTACTCCTGAAAGTCTTTTTTATCAGCAGGATGGATTTCAATATTTATTGCAGCAACTAGCAGGGCTGAAAAATGCACAACTAAAAGAAAAAAACACCAAAGTAGGACAAAGATTAGTAATGGTGCTTACAGAAATACCCAGTATAGCAAAGGCCATTGAATTGCTAAAACAACTAACAAAACCTACAACTGCTTAAGGTCTTTAACTACTCGAAAAGCCTTGTCAACCTGATCGTCATTTACCAAAATGGTAAACTCATTTGAGGTCGAGATCACTTCGTATATATTAATTCCTTCCCAAGATAAACGCTGAAATACAAAGTAATAAATACCTGGAATTGCCACATTTTCGGTAGGCAGTTTTATCGTAATCGATGATAGACGTTCTTCTTTGTGCAAACATTCTTCTTGGGCCAAAAAAGTGTCCACCAAAGGGGCCAAGTGTTCGCTTACCACGATATTGCATTCATGAACACCTCTTGAAGAGGTGTAAAAATTTTCGCTGGACAACTGTAGCTGTGCTAACAATTGTGCTTGTGCTGCTAAAAGAGTATCCGATACTTTAAAGTTATAATCAGTCAAGGACGAGCGAACAGTTATATCGCCTATATTTTTAAGCGTTCGTATAATTTTATGTGAATGCCTAAATTCTAAATCAGAAGAAAGACGTTTCAGCGCCATAACAATAGCACCCGTACGTACAGATTTTTGAACCTGTTCTTGAATATCGTCCTGCATCATTCGTGACAAAGAAGTAAGGTTGATGATGCCTTGTGTAAGTGCGCTTATCAAAAAAGGTTTGGATTTAATATATGCCTCTACTGCAGCAGCTATGGTTTTCATGTTTTTTTAATAATGCACAAATGTATAACTAAAATCACAAAATGTTTTATATGTAACATTTAAAAAAAATAAAATGCCGCTTCTATGTGTTCTATTTGGGGGTTTTGCGCTTCTCCTGTGATGCTGATAATATCGAATCGCGTTTCTCCCTGCCATTGATTTTGGTCGATATAGAAAGCCGCAGCCAGTAACTTTCGTTTTTTTGGTGTTACAAATTCGAAAGGAGCGCCAAAAGCAGCTGAATGCCGCCATTTGACCTCAACAATACAGAGCACATCATCTTTTTGGGCAATGATATCAATCTCTGCTTTTTGGTAATAAAAATTTGTTTTCCGAATGACATAACCTCGTTGTTGTAGAAATGAAACGGCTAGTTGCTCACCAGCTTTTCCTTTATCGTAGGTACTCATGTTTTGATTTTAGGTCTTTAAAGATAAAAAATCGGAGGTGCTCGGTGGTAAAATTCCTATTTTTGTGTGGAATTAAGACTATGAGCAAACGCTATACCATTACAGCGGCATTACCTTATACCAACGGGCCCATTCATATTGGACACCTAGCGGGTGTATATGTACCAGCCGATATTTATGCCCGTTATTTACGCTTGTGTGGCAAAGAAGTGCTTTTTGTTTGTGGAAGCGATGAGCATGGGGTAGCCATTTCAATGAAAGCCAAAAAAGAAGGGGTTTCACCTAAAGAAATCATTGACAAATACCATAAAATTATTCGTGATTCGTTTGACTCATTCGGCATTTCTTTCGATTACTACGGCCGTACCTCTAGTGATATACACCGCGAGACGGCTCAAGCGTTTTTTAGAACGATGCACGACAAGGGTTGTTTTGAAACCATTACTTCAGAGCAGCTTTACGATGCAAAAGAGGACCAGTTTTTGGCCGATCGCTATGTTATTGGTACTTGCCCCAAATGCAATCATCCAGAAGCTTATGGCGATCAATGTGAATCTTGTGGCAGCTCATTAAATGCAACAGATTTGATTGAACCAAAATCAGCTCTTTCTGGAGAAACCCCTAGTCTAAAATCAACCACGCATTGGTATTTACCTTTAGATAGATACGAAACTTTTTTGCGTGAATGGATAGTGGAAAGGCACCAAAAAGACTGGAAACCAAACGTACTGGGTCAAGTTAAATCGTGGTTAGATGATGGGCTTAAGCCCAGAGCTGTAACCCGTGATTTGTCTTGGGGAATACCTGTTCCTGTTGAGGGTGGTGATCAAAAGGTTTTATATGTCTGGTTTGACGCGCCTATTGGATATGTTTCTGCTACTAAGGAATGGGCTGCGCTAAACAATACTGACTGGAAGCCTTTTTGGCAAGATAAGGACACCCAACTTGTACACTTTATTGGAAAAGACAACATTGTGTTTCATTGCATTATTTTCCCTGCAGTGCTCCAATCCATGGAGGATTATATTTTACCAGAAAATGTACCTGCGAATGAATTTTTAAACCTTGAAGGGCGAAAATTATCAACCTCCAAAAACTGGGCGGTATGGTTACATGAATATCTTGTTGATTTCCCTGGAAAAGAAGATGTACTGCGCTATGTGCTTACCGCAAATGCCCCCGAAACCAAAGACAACGATTTTACTTGGAACGATTTTCAGACGCGAAACAACAGTGAATTGGTCGCTATTTTTGGGAATTTTATCAATAGAGTTATGGTATTGATGCACAAATATTACGATGGGATAGTTCCGCAAGCAAATCAGCTTGAGGAGGTTGATAAGGAAGTACTTGTAAAATTAGCAGCAGCTCCAGAAACCATTGCAAATCTACTTGAGCAATACAAATTTCGGGCAGCGAGTCAGGAAATGCTTCAACTAGCGCGTATGGGAAATAAGTACCTAGCCGATGAAGAACCCTGGAAACAAATAAAAATAAATCCTGAACGTGTGGCTACCATCATGAGTACAGCCTTACAGGTTGCTGCAAGTTTGGCAACTTTATCGGCTCCATTTTTACCGCATACTGCTGCCAAACTCAGTGCCATGATGCAACTTCCACCTGCTGACTGGAATTCTGTAAAAGAACTTCCGTTAATCATTCACGGGCACAAACTCGAAAAGCCTTCGCTTCTATTCGATAAAATAGAGGACGAATCCATTCAGCTTCAACAAGAAAAATTAGAGCTGTAAATTCTATGCCCCAAAAAATAGGAAACAGCTATAGTTTATATTTGCGCGCATGATTCGCATTGCTCATCACCCTATTTACGCACATCCACTTCCAGAAGGTCATCGCTTTCCTATGCTTAAATATGAGCTGTTGCCCGAGCAGCTAGTCCGTGAAGGCACGTGTGAAAAAGATCAATTTTTTGCTCCACAGAAAATAGAGCTAAAGCATATAGTAACGACACATTGCGCTGTGTATTACCAACAGTTGATAGATCTCACATTACCAAAAAGAGAAGCGCGAAAAATTGGTTTTCCTCTTTCCAAAATACTCATCGAACGGGAGTGCATAATTGCTCAAGGAACCCTTGAGGGGTGTATGTATGCCCTAAACAATGGGGTTTCGTTTAATATTGCCGGTGGAACACATCACGCTTTTTATGATCGTGGTGAGGCTTTTTGTTTGTTGAACGACCAAGCCATTGCTGCCAACTACTTGCTTCAAAACAAGAGGGCAAAACAAATTCTAATTATCGATTTAGATGTTCATCAGGGAAACGGAACTGCTGCGCTTTTCAAGTACAATACTAAGGTCTTTACCTTTTCAATGCATGGAAAATCCAACTACCCTTTTCAAAAGGAGCAGAGTGATTTGGACCTAGCGCTTCCAGACAATACTACTGATGATGCCTACTTAAACCTTCTGCACAATCACTTGGGATGGCTTTTTGATGAAGTGCGTCCTGATTTTGTATTTTATCTATCAGGGGTCGATGTGCTCGAGGAAGATAAATTAGGTCGTTTAGCCCTTAGCCTAGAAGGGGCTAAAGAAAGAGACAGGTTGGTACTTTCGAGTTGTTATGAACGAAATATCCCCGTGCAGTGCAGTATGGGCGGTGGCTATGCGCCCGATATAAAGATGATTGTTGAAGCGCACGCCAACACCTACCGCACTGCAGAAGACATCTACGGCTAAAGCATTAGCATGTCTTCAAGATGAATTTCTGCTGTTTGCTTTTTATCACCCGATTTGGCCTCATATGTTCTGTAAATCAAGCGGCCTTGACAAGCAACATGACTGCCTTTTTTGAGGTGCTTTGCACAAATTTCCGCAAGTTTATTCCAGGCAACAATTCGATGCCATTGGGTATCTTCAACCGATACCCTTCTTTATTTTTAAAACGGGTATTTGTTGCTAAGGAAAACTTAACTAGTTTTTTACCAGCATCAAGTTTTACCTCTTCTGGGGCATCTCCAAGGTGCCCGATTAATTGAACATTGTTTTGGATGGTACTCATAATTATTTGGGGTTTAGATTACTATTTGCGCCAACGCTGACTGCGCAGCAGGAGCGCTGCCTTAACAACATCTTGCCGACTTATTTGCCCCACCAATCTTCCTTGATCTAGAACGGGAAGTCTTCGCCTGTTGGTCGTATGAAACACTGAAGCAGCATCAAAAATAGTTTTATCAGCTTCTATAGTGTCTGGATGATCAGACATGCTATCGATGACCTTTCGATCAAAAAAGGGTTGGTTAAAATACTTCCCCTCGGAAAGGTACTTGATGCAGTCGGCTTCTGAAATAATCCCAATCAAACGAGACATATCATCTAGAACTGGCCCTCCAGAAATTTTGTTGCGAATCAGGATACGCATAACCTCTAGAATAGATTGTTGAGGTGAAAAAGTAATCAAATTACGCGTCATATAATCTCGAACCAAAAGCGATTTTTGTCGCTTAGGAACGAGCTTTTGACGTGCTGCTTGAAAACTTTTTATTGGCATTCTGTTATCTTTTTGTTGAACAAAAGATAGTGATTTTTTTTTATTGATTTCATTGATTGAAAAAAATTTACTTTTGGAGTATGCCAAAAAAGATAGGAATTTTAGGTTGTGGTTGGTTAGGAAAGGCTTTAGCAAAAGAGCTGATGGCAAATTCATACACTGTTTTTGGAAGTGTCAGGACCAAAGAAAAAGAGGAGGTGATCACTGCATTAGGGATTTCTCCCTTTGTTATTCACATTGACAACCAAAATATCATTGGCCCTATCGATTCTCTTTTGGTACATTCCGATGTGCTTATAATTGCGTTTCCGCCTGCACTGCGGCAAAACAAAGAGGCTCAATATGCTGCACGCATGAAACTAATTATTGATCGCTTAGAAAAACACACAAATATTCGTGTTCTCTTACTTAGCAGCATTGGTGTTTTTGGGCAATCCCAGGGAACTGTTTCGGAACACGATACCCCAAAACCGGATACTGAAGTGGGCAATCAACTGTTGGAGGCAGAACAACATCTACTGTCTTTAGGTTCTCGTGGGAGTATCATCCGCCTTGGCGGTTTAGTCGGCGATGGACGCCATCCCGCCAAACAACTTTCGGGCAAAGAAAATATACCACACCCCAATGCACCTACTAATTTGGTCCATCAGCAAGATGCGGTGGCCTTTATCTATCAGCTTATCAAGCAAGAGCTTTGGGGCGAACTTTTTCATTGTGTTAGTCCTGTTCACTTCAGCAGAGCTTCTTTTTACATAGAACAGTGTACCCTTGCAGGGATTAGTTTACCTGAGTTCGATCAAAAAGAGACCACACGAAACAAAAAAGTAATCGATGTAAAGAGTAAAAAACTACTGGCTTTTGCGTACAGTTTAACGGGCTGTAGTATCCAAGACTGTTGAATCTTGATTGGTTGTCAGGCGAACAAAAATAACCCAACTATGCTTCATCTGTTCAATTGCTTTAGCCTGTTGTGCAGCTCCATTTTCACCCAAACGCATATCAGAGGCTATACTGGCGTGGGTTAAAAAAACATTATACCGCGACTTTATTGGGCTAGTATTCCATTCGTCAGGCCATTTAATTGCAGCGAATTTAATAGCTTCCTCTTTAATTGTTTGAAGAGTTATGGTGCGCTGTTCAAAAGGCATACTAGCTAAAGATTCCATCAGCTGAACCATGTTTGTTGCATCAAGTTCGCCTTTTTTAACAGGAATCTCTAGTCGATAAGTACTGATGCTATTTTCTGTAGATTCATTGTCAATAACAGTGTCTTGTGTCGCTTTGGGTTGACCACAAGCACAAATGAGAAATAAAATAAAAATCCGATAGCGCATAGTCAAAGATACACTTCGAAGCGTTAGTAGAAAAGTTTAGTTGTTAATGGTAGAGTTTTAAAAACCGAAGGTTTCCGTTAAAACTTTAACTTTTCATTTTTGTCCCACAAGCCCCAATAGGCACCAACTTCACCCTCTGGGCCTACTTTCCATGACTCATCGAAAGAAGAAAAATAAAATATATCGATAGCTTCTTTTTTGGACCAAGTCTGAGCATTGATAAAATACCGCATGGCATTCTCTTCAGTAGGCACTGACCCTTTAAGCGGTTCGCCCTTACTTGGCCAACCTGTCTCTGTTATGATTACTTTTTTCCCTTGAGCTGCATCTACTGCTTGTCCATACATTTGCTGCATGTGGTTTAATGCATATTCAGCTGGACATCCTTCCCAAAAAGGATAGCAATTTGCCAAAATAACATCTGAGTGTGCTACAAGTTCTGGGTGCGATGAGAACTCATAGTACGCGTCTACATAACCAATAGGGATATGAGCAGGGATAGCAGCACGGACTCGTTTCATATAGGATAACAGTGCATCCAAACTTAGATCGTTTCTGTACAGCACCTCGTTACCAACAGCAGCTATATCGACCAAGCCCTCGTTGGCAAGTTTAATAAGTCCATTGATTTCTTCTTCGTTTTTTTCTAGATCATCACTAAGCCAAGCGCCAACTAGGTTTTTTAAACCATGCTTGTGTGCTAACTGAGGAATATGCTCATTTCCTTCTGTGCATGAAAACGAACGTATCCATTTGACGTATGGGTTAAGTATTTGAATCCTTCTTTCAACTTGAGCTTCTGTGATTGTATCTCCTGGTTGCTGACCATCTTCGTACATGCTAAAGCATATCCCATGCATCCCTGTTTTGAGAGTCTTACGCCATAGGGATTTTAAATCTTCATCTGCGTATGCGTCAAAATTGACTCCTTTGTATGAGGTGAATTCTAATGTTTCTAAGTCAAACTCTACTCCTTCTCTGTATGACATTTATCTATTGTTATTGTCGTTATAACTCCCCGCGTCTTTGTACGAGTTTTTCTTTAATTTCTTTCGCGCGCTTTTCAGATAGGCTGTAATTCCACATAACCAACATAGCTAAAGCCGCGGTGGTAGCCGGAACAATTATGTCTGCAACTCTTAGTCGGGTCATGGTCTCCATTGCCTGATTGCTGATGTTCTGGTCAAACCCAACAACTTTAAGGATAACGCCACTTAAGATAATCGCCAAGGCTTGACCGAGTTTTACCATCCACCAGTAAATGGCACCAAAGGTACCTTCTTTACGAGGCATACCGTTTTCTAATTCATCTAAGTCACAAACATCTGCAGTCATCGACATCATCAGCGTAAATAAGCCCCCCATTCCAAAGGCAAACAATGGAATTGGCACAAAAATTAACCATGGGATTCCATTGCTGGCGTCTATGCTAAACCAAGTCATGCCTACACTTTCTAAAAAAGGGTTCAAGAAGTCGAATACAGCAGCAACGCTGTTATTTAAGCCCTGTCCTATTGACGTTTGATTAAAGCTGTTGTTGAGTTCAATATCGAAGCCCCACCACTTTAGCGAATAGCCAATAATGGATAAAAATGTTGAAATTAAAAAAGCATTTCGCTTGCCCCATTTTGTTGCCATTTTAGAAATAATTGGAATAACTAAAAAGGCGGTAATGATGGCGTTTAGTGAATTAAACCATGCTGGCCAAGTCCCTGCCTGCTCCCAGCTACCTTGATTCATGTAAAAAACAATAATAAAAACAGAAAAAGCAGCAACTAATTGAAAGCCATTAAATACAAGAAAAGTGGCACCACACAGTTTCATAAAAGGCTTATTTTTAGAAACCTGCTTTATCCCTTCCCAGAGCTCTACTAAGTTATATGCTAAAGTTTTAAGTGTAATTTTTTTTCTATTTTCCATTCGTGCCGAGTCAATCCCTTTACAAAAAATAGCAGGTAATACGCCAAAAAGCATACATACAACTCCAACAATAATAGCCATAGTTCTTACTCCCTGCGCTGGATTGTCAAATGTATTGACATCAGGTATGATAACATAAAGCCATGGAACGATTATCCATGCAATTTGTCCCATAGAATTGGCAAAACTCATTAACCTTGTTCGCTCGTTGTAATCAGAAGTCATTTCATAGCCCAGACCAACAAGTGGTGTTGCAAACATGGTATTCCCAACAAGAAATAGTATTTGCAATATCATAACGTACCAAAAGTTGAACGTTTGCGATGCGTTTTCGTCTAATTGCCACATCAGAATAAAGAGGATACCGCTTATTACAGCCCCCGAAAAGATATACGGTCTTCTCCTTCCCCATCCAGACTTGGTGTTGTCGGAAATAAAACCCATGATTGGATCTGTCAAGGCATCGAAAATTCGGGGTAATCCACCCAAAAGACCAGCCCATACAGGATCCATACCAAATGCGGTTAGGATAAATACTTGTAAATAAACCCCCAAAACGCCTGGTAATAGGTTAAGCACAAAATGACCAGCACCAAATGCCGCTTTTTGCCTTAAAGGCACTTTGTTTCGCGTAACTGTCGTAGTCGGTGACATAAAGTTGTTTTTAATTGATTAGAATTGTTTGAATGGCTTGGGGGCTTATGCTTATTTTTTTGACAAAATCGTGCAGTTGTAATTCGAATTTTTTTGGAGTAATTCCTTCATTAAAGACCACTACAGCAATACTGCCATCTGGATTTTTGGCAGCAGAGACCATCAACTCTTTGTCTGAGTTTTGAGCGTCTATAACTACCGCATCTGGACGGATAAACTTGCTGAAATGTGCCATGATATAATAAAGAGGCGTGTAATAAACCTCATCTTTTTCAGGATCGACAATGACCGGTGCTATACACCAGTTATTGGCCCAATTAGGTCCACCCTTGGTGTCTAGTACCATATTCCAGTCTACCCAGCCGTCTACCCAGTTGTTTAAGCAACCGATAATATCTCGCGCGTATCTGTTTGCAGGAGCGTACTTCGGGTGAAGGTATTTCTTCTCCGCTTCTCTCCAATCATAACCCCAATCGGTTGCTTCTTTTTTCCAATACCATTTATCGTCTTTCCAGACGGGTACCTCTGCATCAACACAGGCTTCGGTTTGGATTAGAAACTTGTCGGGAGCCTTTTGATGTGCATATTGTAATTCTGCTGGGAAATAGTCATAGGTGCTTTCGTACCAATGAATCGCTGTTCCGTCGTAGTACTTACTCGATGCCTCATCTTTATACATAACATCTACCCATTCGCGTATGCCTTCTCGATTTTGGTCATAACCAAGGATTTTAAGGTGCCCTTTGCCATCAGCTTCGAGCTTAGGCCCTAAAAAATGTTGAACGAAGTGTGTCATTTCCTCCGGCGAATAATGCATGCTTTCCCAATTTTCTCCATTCCCGTGGGGTTCGTTTTCTACTGTAAAGCCCCATATATCGATTCCTTCGGCTTTGTAGGCGTCGACGTATTTGGAAAAGAACAAGGCCCAAGTGTCGTAATACTCGGGGAGCAGCTTCCCGCCAACCCATTTATTGTTGTCTTTCATCCATGGAGCAGCCGTCCAAGGAGAAGAAAAAAGTTTAAACCCATCCTCGGAAATGGCCATGGCATCCTGAATCATTGGAATGATATCGTCTTTATCGGCATCAATAGAAAAATGCGCCAAATTTTTATCTCCTGCCACGGGCGTGTATGAGTAATTGTTTAGCGAAAAGTCACATGAATTCATGTGTGTTCGCGTTAGGGAGTATCGCGCCCCGTCTTTAGCAAAATAGGCTGCCAAAATTTCATTGCGTTTCTCCTCACTCATCTGATTCAGTAAATAAGCTGAGGATTCGGTAAACGCACCTCCAAAACCTGTAATGGTTTGAAACTCTTTTGCTGGATTAAGGGCAATGGTTGATTCTTCTGTAAGCGCTTCAAATGTTGTGCGCAAGCTTAATTGATTCCCACTTTCAGAAGTTTCAAAAACTTGCACTTCTGGATTAACTGAATTACACGAACTCGCCATAAAAAGAAAAATTAAAAAAGAGGTTTTGTAGTACATGATTTATTCGTTTATTTCTGATTCAAGAATTATTGGGGGCAAGACTGAAATAAAGAGGTTTTCTTTACTTCCCTTGTAGGTTTTTTCAATCAAATTCCCATTTCGTGTCAAACCAACAAATGCTCCAGTATCGACTAATTCCCAAAGTGCAAACTTTGCTTTGCCATCAACAGTAAATAAACCGAAGTGGTTTTCGGATCCTTTGTTGTTTGTCGCGTCCTTCCATTTTTCGTCAAAAGCTTCAAAATAGAAACAAGAGATGTTGTTCTCTGCGGTCCATTGGCGCATATACTTGTGATAGAGTGCTTGTTTGTACTCATCGGCAGCATGGGAACCATTGCGCCCATAGTAACCGCTCGAGACAGTTGCCCAGCCTGTTTCGCCTATATGGATGGGCTTACTTACTCCCAAAGAAGTAACGTAATCTTTGACACTAGTAAACTGAGCAATGGCATAATCTCTGGAGCGTTTCATGGCCGCATCAATCAATTCAAGTTGAGACTTGTTTTCGCTATTTCGTTGGGTAACTTCCCAAAAACTAGGGTTATAATGTGTGTCGTGGAATGGATATGTGTGTACAGAAATATAATCTACTACCTTGATAAGATCAACCAAGTCCTCGTTGTGATAAGCCGTATCACCTCCGCCCCATGAGGCAAAATTATCCGAGCTCGTAATCCATACATCTTTACCCAGTTTGCCCTCTTTTTTAAGGTTTTGCAATTGGGTTACATACTTGAGAACCACAGCAGGAGACACATAGTAGCTCCATGCCCAATGCACCATGGCTTCGTTGCCTACGGCTATAATTTTGACAATCCCCGGATACTCGTTAGCCAGTTCTACAGCTTTTTGAATTTCAGATCGATTATTTTCTTCATCTTCATATCTGTGATCTGGGTGATCGGTCCATGCGTTTGCACAATCAATCCAGGCGCCCAACATAACGTACATCTCAAAAGAAGCATTTTCTTGTTGAAGCTCGTCTATAGCTTTTAAAATATTGGGGGCTTGTTCCAGCTGAAGATTGTAAGTGCGTATGAGCTTAATCCCCATAGCTGCCAAAATCTTCATGTCGTTTTTCAGTTCATTAATGGTGGGCTGAATATCACGAGATTTTTGTCGGTACCCGCCATAGGAAATAGCTGGGTATGCTGGATTCCCAAGTAGTTCAGCTGCAGTAATGTTTTCCCTATTCATTTTTTTATGCTGTGTATTACAAGATAGATTGAGCCAGAGCACAGTAAAGAAAAACACAATAAATACGATATTTCTCATACGTTACAGTCAAATCTGACAAAACCAATCTCCTAAATTGATTTTTCAATTATATCACCCTTATTTTTTCAAAACAGAAACGATTATTTTGTTTATTTCATTGTTTCGTTGAAATAGGGCGCTGCTTAATTCTTTATCGAGTTGAGTTCCTGTTATTGTTTTGGATGTTCCAGAAACAAAATCGATGGTAATTTTTTCTTCTTTTGCCTTTATATAAACAATAGGCACTTGACAATAGGTAAATGCTAAAGAGTCTTTTGGTAAATCAACAGAGCAAGACGTGCCCAGTACATCGACATAGTTGAATTTTTTTGATTCAGTCAAAAACTCTTGCGTACGCAAAATAGTTGGATCAAATCCAAGGGTTCCATTTTTGATACGAATACCTAACTCACCAAATCGACTAATGATATCCTCTTTTACTTGACCTGTCATTCCGGGCTGCTGTGCTCCCTTTCCGCCTGGCGTATGCGAATAAGGGTCTGTTGGAAAAGCCCCGTACAGCTCTGGTGATTTATGCGCACCAATCCCTGCATTGATTTCAAAATAATGATCAAATAGTTTTCCAATTAGCAATGGGGTTTCCTTGCTATCAATGGCTTTTTTGGTGGTCTCAAATACTGCCAAAAGCAATTTAGAAACCATATGCCAGTAGATAGAACCGAGTCCCTCATAACCATAAAAGGTCCCGGAGCGTCCAGTAAACGACTTGTGATCAAATATTTCCTCGAAAACTTGGGCTACATAGGAGCTATCTTTTTCCTTGAGCGAATTGTATTTCTTAGGTAGTGCATCCAATGCTTCATGTAAGCTATCGCTGTTGTTGAAATTCCCATTAAAATGGTATTCCCCGCGGACATCTTGCGTGATGATTTGAACGTTTTTGTCAGCAACAAGTGTGCGTAACAATTCAGAAGCCTCTACTTTTTCTTGAGCTATGGTATTTTTGTGTACAAACCTAGGTAGCTCCTTGTTTGGATATAAAATGTAGCTATACTGATCGGGTCTAAACAAAGAACTGGCTTTTAGTCCGTCCAATACAGCAAGGCTTTCTTCGGTAGAAAGTGCGCCAGAACTCAACACAGCCACCTGACCCTCTAGCATCTCGGGCAGATACGAAATACTGACAGAATCATTCGAATTAACCGTCATCAAATTATACGCATGATACAGCTTGTCCTTGCGTTTATTGGCTTTTATTGAGTGCTCCATAAAAGCTGCGGACACATCCAAAAAAGCTAGAATTTCTCGCTTGGATAGGGATTCTTTATCCCCCGAGAAACGATTGTCATATATGGTATTTCGATACAGGCTAGCTGCTTCACCCAAAGCGTCCATCATGTGCTTCCTTTTTACATCAGAAATGGAACCTGAAAGTAATTCTCTGTTTTTTTCAAGTGCCCCTGTAACTTGGTCAAAAAACAAGAGTAACTCTTTTGAGATTTGAACTTGCTCAAAAGAAGAAGTGTCGATTACCGATTTAAAAAAGCCCAAAAATCGATTTAAATAGTACAAGGTGACCATGGAAACACCATTGCCAACAAGGGCGTTATTGGCATCGTTCCATTCCGGGCGTTGGGTATTCATCCAAATACCACCTTCGGGTATAAAATTGGATATTTTTGCCAGTACAATAGCTAAAATTTTCTCGACAAAATTTACTTTGTAAATAAATACAGTCGTGTCGCGAAGCAATGCACCATCCACACCAATCTCACTTCGCTTAAGCTGAATGTTTTCTTCTTTTTCGTGATCAAAGTCAATCGTGTTTTTAGCATCCTTAAGGATGTCATGATAGCTTTTAATCCGATAGGGAACATTCGCGTAAACAAATAAATCTTGGTTAAAATATTCTTCAAGTTCATTGGGATAATGGTCCTCCATAAACTCCAAGAATTTCAACAGATAAATAAGCTGATGATCTCCCCAATATCCGATGTATGACCATGGATTATCGGGTTCAATCGTCTCCCAATCAAAACCACCTTTGGTAACTCTGTAGGGATTGTACCCATCAAAGGTTGTAGCGTTTAGAAACTTATGAATCATTCCTTCAACAAACTCAGGATAGGAGTGCCCCAATGCTTCCCAATTTTGGAAAATATCTCGCCAATTTCCTTCGTAGTCTAAAATTTTGGAACCGTCCTCGGCACGGGTGTTAATGGAAAATTTGTTCCATGGCCTACTTGGATCGCCGTGACGACGGCTAAACTTTAAAGGTAAGTACTCAAAACACAGGCGTTTGAAATTTTGATTATCGTCTGCCTTGGCCAATCCTTTTAAAAACTGAACATCGAAGTGTTCGGGAAGATCTTTAAGAAGCTTCGCTTTAAGCTTGGCTACTTTTCGGTTTGCATTGGCGATATATTGCGAAAAATCTGTTTTCTCAATTTGGTAATTATTGTCAAAAATTCCTCCACGCATGATGTTGAACATGGTATTGGCAAAGTGCCTGATATTGCCACGTCTATCATTTGTTTCTTGCAAGCCGTCGGCGGCGGCCACTAAAGAGACCAAGTGTACTGTACCCTTTTCAATATCTTGAAGAATATCATTTGCCAGTGATGGATGATGAAGTATCGACTCTTTAATGGCAACAACATCAGAGATCGTTTGGTTTACATTAGCAACCAATATCCATTCTTTTTGGGTATTAGGTGCAAGCTTTATTTTGTCATTTAAAAAGTACGCTCCTTTTTCAGCACGAATATCAATTTCTTGTTTCACTGGTTGTCCAGCACGAAATGCATTTAGTTGAAGTGAAGAAATAAGTTTTTTAGCATTGTCAAGTCCCAAAGACCATACTACATTTGCTTTTAGTGCTTCACTTGGCTCTGCCTTGTCTACAATAATGGCACTCAGCGAATAAATACCCAAGCCTGTGTCTGACTCCAGCTCACATTTTTTATAGGCATCCACTAAGTTACTACTCGCGTTTTGTAATGCTTCCTCTACTCCGTAAGGTAATATATTTTGTATTCCGTCAATAAGGTCGACAGTAACAACATCTGTACCATTATTTATAAGCCGCGATTTACGCACAAAGCCATACTGACTACTTGAATTCCATTCGTAAGAAAAGCTTAGGTGCAAATCGTGGTTGATTTCCTCAAAGATTAGTTTGTTGCCGTATATATTTTTGTACAGATTTCGTGTTGTTTTGTACAGAGTAGCATAGCGGTCGGAAAAAGGTTCCCACAAGTGCTTTTTGTCTAAAGTACTTACCATAAAGATGGATTTGCTCCCAGTAATTTCGGCAGACTCTGTGATCTTATCATCTGTATAATAAGGGAAAAGGGCGTTATTGCTATTTTTTCGACCTGCCGATAAGCTACCCCTACTTGAAATAAACATCCAATGGTCCGAGTTGCTTACAATGCTCATAAAAAACGGACGCATGCCGTCTACGTTGGCTATTTTATAAAAGGATTCCCCTCCAATTTTAACTTCCTTACCGTTAACTTCTTTGGATGAAGTATTGGCTTTACCCTCACCGATATACACCGATTCATTTACACAAGAGTCAACGGCGGTATCCTTTAGCTGTGAATCTTGATGTGTGATGTTGTTATGTTCTGCTCTCAGTGACATAAAAGTTTTTTATTTATTGATAAATTCTTAGATAGTCTATTTCCATAACAGATTGTGAGAAATTAGCAGGAATAGCTCCTCCTAATTTTCCACCCATCGCAATATTAAGTAGGAGGTAATGGGGATTATCGTAAGGCATATCACTCGTGTTTGGCGTGTCAAGGACTATTTCGTCATTAAACAACACTTTGATGGATGTTGCGGTCCAAACCAATGAGTAAATATTAAACTGATTGGAGACATTTTGGACAGGCTTTGTCTCTCCTGTATTCTTGTATTCCCCTGTTTGGGTATCACCCCAGTGCAAATGACCTATCAAGGTGTTCTTGTCATCGCCTCTTTGTTCCATGATGTCTATCTCGCCACAAGCAGGCCAGCCTACACTTCCATAGGTATTGCCAAAATAGTTTCCAGTTTCATTAATGTTCGCGCCTAAGGTCCAAAAGGCTGGCCAAGTACCTGCTTCAGTGGGAAGTTTTGCACGAATATCAACACGGCCGTATTTGAAAATATATTTTGAATTTAATCGTGCGGAGGTGTAGCTTTTGGTCTTGCCTCGAAATTGATATTGTTCTTTTTGAGCAACAATTTTTAATGACCCGTCACTGACGTAGGAATTGTCTGTACGGTCAGTATAATGTTGCACTTCGTTATTTGCCCAGCTATTTCCTATTATAGGAACTATTTGATGATGCCACTTAGCAGGATTAACAGGGCCATCATAATCAAACTCGTCTGCCCAAACTTGGGTCATTCCATATTTAGAAGGTGGTGCAACACGAATAATAAACTCCTTGCTTATGGAGTCAAAAAGTTCGTTTTCAGCATATGCAATTGCCGTAATTTTGTGTGTGTGGGTACCTTGCTTGGTAAAGGTGTAGCTGAAATTTCCTGAATTACTGCGAACTGCTTCCCCGTCATTTACTTTAAAATCAAAAGAAACGGCATTTGTAGCTGTCGCCAAAAATGAAACTATCCCAGAGCCATCACCATGAGGGTTTATAGACGCACCATCCAATCGAACATCTAAAGTCAGATTGGATGGGGGTACGTCTAATAGTTCATCCTTATTGTCTTTGTCTTCACTGCATCCTAGAAGAAAAAAAAGCAAAAGACATGCTATTACAGGGGATTTCATAATACTAGTTGCGAAAAGTGTTATTCAGCAGCGTAAACACGTACGTAATCAACCAACATCTGTTGTGGGAACTCTGTATCCTCACTAGGTGTACCGTCGTAATTTCCACCAACGGCAAGATTAAGAACGATAAAAAATGGTTGATCAAAGACCCATTCGCCGGAAACATCGTCTCGAGTAATTTGATTGTATAAAACATCATCTACGTAATAGTTTACGTAATCTTCCGTCCATTCAACACCAAATACATGAAATCCAGTATCGAAACGGTCCGACATTAATTGATATTCTTTGGTCACAGGATTACCACCCGAATAGCCAGGACCGTGGAGACTACCGCCAATGGTCGTTGGTTCAGAGCCTCGGTTTTCCATGATGTCTATCTCGCCACAATAAGGCCAGCCAACAGTGTCAAAATTAGCGCCTAACATCCAAAATGCGGGCCAGAAGCCTTTACCAGATGGTACTTTAATTCGTGCTTCAAAACGACCGTACTGCTGCGCAAACTTTCCTTTGGTCAAAATCCGTGCAGAAGTGTAATCCGAGCCTTCGTAAGCTTCTTTAATTGCTGTAATTTTCAACATTCCGTCTTCAACGACTACATTATCAGCACGTTTGGTGTAATGCTGTAGCTCATTGTTTCCCCAACCGTTGTTCCCAGTACCTTCGTCATAACCCCAAATGGAATCATTTGGCGCACCAGCAACATCAAACTCCTCTTGTAGGGTTATGGTTGTGTCAAAATTAGCGACTACTTGTGTTTCGTCTGGATTACATCCAGTGCCTAACACGCCAAAGACAACTGCTGCTCCAGAAAGAGCGAGCAGTTGTAGTGGATTTGATTTTGTTTTTGTTCTAAAATTCATATTCAAATATTGTAATTATTGCTTGTAGAAATACACGTTATCCATGTATAGTTTAGTAAGTGATGAACCGTCGTTTTCATAGATAAGTTGGCCTACTTTTGTTCGTGGGCTTAACGTCAATGGAATATCAATACTGCTCCAGGCATCTCCAGCTAAATCGGCAGTAGGAATGGTAAACTCTTGGGTGGTATCATCACCTCCACCATCTGCATTATTTCCGCCATAATCCTTAATGGTAACTTTCAGCTTAGCACCTGAGGGTAAGGTCCCAGGGATAAAAACATCCATATGGAAATGCGTCATAGCCGTTAAGTCTGCAGAAGGAGCTTCATCAGCTAACTGATGCCCAACAAAATTAAACGACTCGTAGCTTAGAATATTATCTCCATTAACATCAAAATCAGCAGAAGTTGTTGTTTGATATGGCTCCCAATATCCATTGTAAAATTTCATCGGAACATTATCATAATGATCACTAAAGATAGAAACTACATCAGCCGCTGCATGCGTTGGCGCTGCTGGCAAATCAAAACTACCAAGAGATGTCACCACTAGTGAACCCGCAGCAGCTAAGCCGTTGCCCATAGCTGTAATTGTAGCCTCACCTGCACCAATAACAGTCACATGCCCCATTTCATCAACTTGAGCAATTGTTGGGTCTGAAGTATAATAGTCTAAATAGCTCGGAGCTATTGAAATTGTTATATCAGTTCCATCACCAAGATTTCGAATTTGAGAAATTCCAGTGGTTGGAATAACTGCATCATTGAAACTCGATTTAACTTCATCTTGTCCATTAAAAATCCTGTTTCTTGCTTTGCCAATCGTGCCTAGCTTTTCAAACTTGATTTCATCCAACCAAATGCTGTACCCAAGACCTCCAGTACTTTGTGTGCCTGCAGCAAAAGAAAACATACCTTTTAATTGTACAAGTTTAGAAGGATCTGGAAGGGGAATCGTATACTGTTTCCAAGCAGTAGAAAGCGAAACGTTTTCTATGCTAGCTGCATATTTATCACCTTCAAAGTCTGTTCCAAACCCAAACGAACCAACAGTTGCTGTTGTGGAGCCTTTGGCCCAAAACGTCATGGCATCGTAGCGCGATAAGTCGCGGCCATTTCCTCTATCCAAGAAAATACCTCCGATATAGGTACCCTCTGGGTCTTGATCACCAGGTACTTCAATGCGTATGGAAGTTGTTCCCTTATACGCTTCGCTTTCATCAGTGCCAAAACCATACACGTTTGCTCCGTCAGCGGGATCAAAAGAAACAAAAAATGCATCTGTTAAGCCAACTGGAACATCAGTAAAGACATCTGGTGTCTCTGGGTAAGTTGCCAAAGCAATCTCATCCGAAAATCCTCGTTCACAGCTTACTGCAACTAGGA
>JAHEKR010000054.1 GCA_024638225.1 Flavobacteriaceae bacterium | reverse complement strand
GGGGCAGTAGTGGTAAGCACGCCACAAACTGTGGCTTTGGCAGATGCCAAAAAAGGGGTGGCCATGTTCCAACAAGAAAACATTCAGGTTCCTGTTTTGGGCATCATCGAAAATATGGCCTACTTTACACCTGAGGAATTACCTGAAAACAAATACTATATCTTTGGTAAGGAAGGTGCTAAATACCTAGCAGCTGATCTAAAAATACCATTTTTGGGCGAATTGCCTTTGGTACAAAGCATACGTGAGGCTGGCGATATAGGACGTCCTGCTGCCATGCAAAAAGACACGCCTATTGCTGAAGCGATTACGGAAGTAACCCGAGCTGTGGTAACTGAAGTGGTTAAGCGAAACGAACAACTACCGCCCACCGAGGCGATTAAAATAACAACCATGGCAGGATGTGCTGCCGTAACCAAAAAATAAGTTATGTCTGATTTACACCAACGTATTGAAGAAGCCTTAGAAGAAATCCGCCCCTTTCTTAAATCTGACGGTGGCGATATTGAACTTGTAGCTGTAGAAAACGACACCGTAAAAGTGCAGCTTTTGGGCGCTTGTGTGGGGTGTTCCGTAAACCAAATGACCCTAAAACAAGGTGTTGAGCTTACAGTAAAAAAATATGCTCCTGAAATTAAGGAAGTGGTTAGTGTAGATGCATAAAAAAGCCCCATTTTTGAGGCTTTTGATTTTAGTGTTTTATAAACTTTTTTTATGGCGCGTTCCTTCGAGCTAGTATCAACTACATCCAGGATGTAAAGCCCTGATGACAATGCATCACAACTTAATTTGTTCGCTCCCTTGAAAAGATGACCATCTCCAATAATTCTTCCGCCAATCGTATAGATTCGATAAGCCAATTTTTCTTGGACTGATTTAATGTTTACATTGAGGGTACCCATAGAGGAATCATAGTAAATATTGACTAAGTCTTTCAGTGCTATATTATTTATTGAAGCAGGGTATCCTCGTTACAAACCGTGCACTGTTAATCTCAAATTGATTATTTATCTATGACAATCTTACGGATTGTTTTGTTTTCATCATTTTTCAACTTTAAAAAAAAAATACCGTTTTCTAAGCCTGTCACATCAACTTTGTTTGTAATGAGTTGTTTATGGCTTCTCTGCCCATTGATACCATAAATAGTTGCAGTGAGTATTTCTGTATTATCGTTGATATAGATTGTATTTGAAGCTGGGTTTGGGGATATGTTGATATTGCTTAGGTCGTTTTTTGGCACCGAAAGCGTATGCTTGGCATAAAAATCACCTAATGCAGTTAACTCATTCGTTTCTGAGATTAAATCTGCAGTTATGAGCCTTGGGTATTTGGGGTTGTTGCTATTGGGATCAAACCAGGAATAACGTTTTACATAATCTAGTTCGTCTAGAGCAGTTAAAACTTGATCCATAAAAGAAAGTACGTATGCTTCTGAATACCTGTTAGGTATACTTGTAGTTGCATCCATATCACGGACAGCAAATTCTGTAATCCATATGGGCTTTCCATATGTTTGATAAACTTCTTCAACCAATGCCAAAAAATTAGAGGCAATATTTTTATGATAGATATGAATTGCTACAAAATCGATTCGAAGATTATCGGCTTCAGCTTTATCCATGAATTCACGCATCCAATCATTTAGCGGCGCAGAAGTCACAGGGCTGGATATGGGAACACTTAAGGTTTCCAATAATGGCCACAGGGCTAGGGCTTCATCAACGGTCAAATCTGCCTGGCCATCAAGGTCAGGCTCATTAAAAGTCAACACATTTTTAATGGTACCAGTACTTGCTAAATTGTTTAAGTAACTTATTCTTTCTTGCGTTAAACCTCCACTTCCCCATATCATGGGAACAAATTCAACTCCACTGGGATAGTTTGCCTTGTATTCCCAATTCCACGAATAATGCCAAGAAGGGTTGAGTTTCACAAATCGATCTTGCCAACTGCTTTCATAACCTAAGTTGAAGGCAACTCCTTTTTTTGAGCTTCCATTGTTTTGGGATAAGGTTAGATTCGTTATAAAAAGAAATAAAATTAAAACTCTCATGATTGCTATCAACTCTACTTTAATAGAGATCTTAAATCTAATGAATTTGAGTAGAGTTTATCTTCATTTCAATTATTTTCTTTTTGAATTGACACCAACCTATTGATGAGTTTTTCTTCTGTACCCTCGGTGGATGAACTGTAAAGTATTGAATAAATAAAAGTTAATAAGTTCGATATTTCCAAAAAAATTGAATCTAACGGAATAATATGCGCTTCTGTAATTAAAAAGGTGGGAAGCTAAAGTTAAAAAAAGCCCCCAAGGTGGAGGCTTTTGATTTTAGTGTTTGGTTTTTTTAGCTTATTTTTCTTGAAATAAGTGCTACCAAAAAACCAGCAATTGCATACATGCCAGTCCAATAAATCCCATCTAGAATATAGTATTCTGCAGTGGCAATTACAGAGGTTGAATACTGTATAAAACCCATTGGGATGGCGATTAAAAAGGCAACCCATAAGCCAAAAACAAAGCCGTTTTTGTTGCTGTAATTCCCTGCGGACCATTTTTGAAAAACACGTACAAATGCGTAGGATAGAATGAGTACCCCAACAGCCAACCAGCCTAAAAGCATAGGGTCACGGGCAACACTTTCTGTTATATGCGCACTTAAACACTCCTCTGCAGCGGTATAGAATCCCCATGGAACCATATAGAAAAAAAGGAAGGAAACCAAGGTAGACCAGAAAATTGATTTTGAAAACATGATAAAATAGATTTGATTAAGTATTCAAATATATCAAAAATTAAAAATATGTTTTGGCCCATCCATTTGATAACTGCGTATATTTGTTTTCTATGGAACAGCGTTTTGCAGCACAAAACCTTCAAGCTCATCCCACGGCTTTTCAAACACGTTGGCAAGCACCCAGCAATATTGCATTAATTAAGTACTGGGGGAAAAAGTCACCTCAAACTCCACTCAACGCATCTATAAGCTTTACGTTAGCTAACGCAGTAACGCAAACGCAAGTACGTTTTTCACCCAAAGAAGAGGAAGACCAAAAACTTTCTTTTTCTATCCAATTTGAAGGAGTAGTAAAGCCAGATTTCCGCCCAAAAATACAACGCTTTTTTGACCATATATTACCCTATCAGCCCTTTTTGACAGCTTACCATATCGATATAGAATCAAAGAATACTTTCCCACACAGTAGTGGGATAGCATCTTCTGCCTCCTCGATGGCGGCATTGGCAGCTTGCTTGGTTGATTTTGAAGCACAATTGGCTCCTATGTCGGAAGAGCACCGTCTTTTAAAGACCTCTTTTTTGGCACGCCTAGGCTCGGGAAGTGCCAGTAGAAGTACACAAGGTCCCATGATGGTTTGGGGGAAACACCCTGTTGTGTCAAATTCATCTGATCACTGGGCTACACCCGCTGACAACATACACCCTATTTTTACTGATTTTTGCAATACTATTTTGTTGATTGACAAAGGCCAAAAGCAAGTCAGCAGCTCCTTAGGTCATAAATTAATGCACAATCATCCCTATGCCGAACAGCGATTTGACCAGGCTAATAATCATTTGCGTGATTTACTACCAATTCTCGAATCTGGTGATTTAGAAGCTTTTATACCCATTGTTGAAAAAGAGGCCTTGCATCTACACGCCATGATGATGACATCTGACCCGTACTTTATTTTAATGAAACCTAACACCTTGCAGGTAATCGAACACATTTGGGCCTTTCGAAAAGACAGCAAGCTACCCATTAGCTTTACTTTGGATGCGGGGGCAAATGTCCATGTCTTATACCCAAATTCAGTCGCCAAGGAGGTAAGTAATTTTATCGACAATCAATTGCTATCCTTTTGCGAGCAGCGACAATTGCTCCACGATAGAGTTGGTACGGGAATAAAAAAATATTAAGTTTGTTGTTGTGAAAGGACCATTATTTTACGCTAAAATTTTACTCTTCGGTGAATACGGAATTATAAAAAATGCCAAAGGGCTTTCCATTCCCTACAATTACTTCAAGGGCGCTCTACGTATGGACGACACTTCCGCAAAAACAGCCGTTGAATCCAATAATAAATTAAAGAGTTTTGCAAATCACCTTTCTGAAATAGATGCTGGCTTGGTTAGCTTTGAACTCAAGCGTCTGCATGCTGACCTAGAAAAAGGAATGTATTTTGACAGTTCTATCCCACAAGGATATGGAGTTGGCAGTAGCGGTGCACTGGTTGCAGCTATTTATGACCGCTATGTACTAAACAAGATTACGGTTCTTGAGAATTTAACGCGTACAAAGCTTACACAGCTAAAGCAGATTTTTTCGGCCATGGAATCTTTTTTTCATGGAAAATCATCTGGTCTCGATCCTTTGAATAGCTATTTAAGCCTTCCGATTCTTATCCATTCCAAATCCAATATTGAGCCCACGGGTATTCCATCCCAAACGCCTGACAGCAAGGCTGTTGTATTTCTATTAGACAGTGGAATGACAAGTGAAACAGCTCCAATGGTTTCAATTTTCATGGATAACCTTGAGGCCCCCGCCTTTCGAAAGATGCTCAAGCAAGAGTTTATTTCTATATC
>JAHEKR010000065.1:33905-97043 GCA_024638225.1 Flavobacteriaceae bacterium | reverse complement strand
TCTACATCTTCGATAATTTCTTCCTGTGTGGTCTCCGTGGATTGAATAACCGTTTCTTCTACTTCTATCTCATCCTTAACAATCTCTATGACTTGTGTTGCTGCTGGCGGAGGTGGTGGAGGTGGTGGGGTTTTTATTTGCTCCGTAATGGGCACTAATTCATCATCATCCTGATTAATCATCAACTGATCCAAATCAATTTGATTTTTGTCGTAGGTTTTGAGTTCTACAAGTCGCCAAGAGACAAGTAGCGAAAGGCAAAGGCCAATGGCGAAGTAAATATTACTGTTTTTGGACAAATCCTTTTGCGGATTTTTTTTGGGCTGCATAACGTAGGTATTAAAGATTTGGTAATCAAACCTACAAAAATTTTGCCAAAAAAACCCGGCTAAGCCGGGCGTATATTATTGTAATCGGAACGTAATGGGAATACTAAAGGGGACACGAACGGGCCTACCGCGTTGTTTTCCAGGTGTCATATTGGGCAACTTACCAATAATTCGGTTGGCTTCCTTTTCCAAATTTTTATCTGGTCCTCGGGTTCTAATGCCTGTGATGGTTCCGTCTTTATCAATCACAAACTGGACATAAACACGTCCTTGGATACCCATTTCTTGAGCAATCTCGGGGTAACGGAAATTACGCGCAATATGCCGCTGTATTTTTTCTTGAAAGCATTTTCTTCGTTCGGATTTGGGGACACGCTCACAACCAGGAAATAAGGGAACGTCTTCAATGATGGCAAAAGGAACGTCTACATCGAAGTCTTCCTCCAATACTTCTACTTCTTCGATAATTTCTTCCTGTGTCGTTTCGGTAGATTCGATAATGGTCTCTTCTACCTCTTCTTCGTCCTCTACAATTTCGATAATTTCAGGAGCTGGTGGAGGTGGCGGTGGTGGAGGTGTTTTGATTTGCTCAGTAATCGGTACCAATTCATCATCGTCGTCGTCTACATTGAGTGCCTCGTAGCCATAACCCGTTTTGTCATAGGTTCTCCACTCTATGGCTTGCCAAGAAATAAAGAGCACAGCACAAAGGCCAATCGCGAAATAGAGACTGCTGTTTTTAGTTAAATCGGATTGAGGATTTTTCTTTGGTTGCATAAAAAATATTTTTTGCCAGTTGCTAAAGTAATAATTTTACTTTAAGTATGGTAAATAACGATTGAAGAGTATTAGCCAATAAGTTTCTGGTAGGCATCAGCAGAGAGAAGGGCATCAAGTTGAGTTGTGTCTTCAACTTTAAGCTTAATAATCCATCCCGATCCGTAGGGGTCTTCATTGACCAGCTCTGGAGTATCTTCTAGGTTTTCGTTAAATGTTAGTATTTCGCCTGTAATCGGTAAAAAGAGATCCGAAACTGTTTTTACTGCCTCGACTGTACCAAACACCTCTTCTTTTTGTAGCGTTTCCCCTACTGTTTCAACCTCCACATAAACGATATCTCCTAATTCTCCTTGAGCAAAATCAGTAATACCAATTGTAGCTTCATTTCCTTCAATTTGTACCCATTCGTGATCTTGGGTGTACTTTAAATCTTGTGGAATACTCATTATTTAATTTTTTTTAAATGTAGTATAAAACCGACCTAATTTCCAAAATTATAACGCAAGCTTAATCCAGAGCGAATATTGGTCTGTGGAAAGGCTGTTGAAATAGCAAATTTAGAAAATGTGTGGTCGTAAAAGAATGCCGCAGTAAAGTTGCGTGAAAGAGCATAATCAGCTGAAACCTTAAGCGACCACAAACGTTGTCCGGCTGTAACTTGATCACTCATCAAATCTAAATTCCGAATTAGCGTAATGTTATCGCGGACAGACAGGTCTGCTTTTATGTTGATGTCTCCTTTTAGATTGGTTGATTTTCCACCAATATTCGTTTTAAATTTTACATTTTTGATTCGGTAGCCCATTCCTACAATCCATTCGTCTCCAGAAGTTTCCGTAAGAAGGTTGTTGTCGAGTGAAAGCGATAAGGCTCTATCTTTTCTAATCTCTGCCGAAAGCTGCAGGCTGTTTTTGAGCTCAAAATCCACTTTTATCAAAGGGTTAAACTGCTCCACTAAATTGACATTGGTATACAAAATCTTATTCATAAAATTTCCAGACTGATCTGTTGCCGTAGGCGTGTATTCCAAATTGGTTGCAAAAGCATTTAACGTATGGCTGGCACGATATCCATGTGCTATAGCAAAGCGATTAAATCGCTTTTTAAAAGACTTAAGGCGCATCAGGCCTGTATACTGAAGATTCCAGTTGGGGAGAGGAAAAGAACGCTTGGCATCCATACTCACCTTAGCCGCATCCTGACCCGAATAAGCGGCCAAAAATGCAGGAATAAGTACCGCTTGGTTGTTCTTTCCATAACCTCTAGGAAATCCGTCCACATCTACATCGCCAGGGGCGATGCCGCGTGCTACACCCAAACGCTGGGCAACAACTATTCGGTTGGTCTTTAAGTCTTCAAAAGCTTGCGAAGCCAAACCGTTCCCACTAAAGGAGGTTTTAAGAAGAATTGTTGAGATTTCAAAATTCCCAAATAGCCTTGGAGAAAGTGGATTGTATACGCCGTTGGTTACATTGAAATTTTCTGAATTATTTTCTGAATAACTTCGGTTCCCAGTTAGGTCAAGTTTTAGTCCTTGGAGTAAGTTAACGTCAGCATTATACGTTATTTGGTTGGTGTGAACAGTGGTGTACGCTTGATTAAAACTTGGAAAGTCCGTGAGCCAACCTCGTTTAGCCGCTTCGAATCTTAGGTCATCTTGACGGCCAAGAGCAAAAGCTAATCCGGGATTAGAAGTGCCCAAAAACCCAATATTTTGGGTGTAGCCCGGAAGAACCGTTCCGTTATTATCGCTATAGGTAAATTGAACTCTTCGCAGTGCCGTAAGCAAACCTACGAGCGTATTTTTGAAACGAACAGCAGGTTTTTTCTTGGCGTTGTTTCGCGTATTTTTTTTCAGGCCAATAGTATTGTAAAGAGTTTGCATATTGGCGCTCCCATTAATTTGATTTGTATTGGCATTTTGCAAGGTGTGCACCAAGCCCAATGCATTGTTGTTTTCGTCCACTACATTAGCCAGTGCGGTAGAACCACGCTGCCAATTAAAGTTACCCGTGTACGAATAGGTAGCGTCTAAAAAAGATAAGCCTGGGATAAACTTAAACGGCAACTGATAAGTAGCTCCTATAGACTGATCAAAACGATCCATTTGGCCCATATCCCATAAGCCATCCCAAATATCGAGTTCCGTATTTACTTGAGTAGTGCCAGCAGCACCGTTGTCTGTCAAGTAATTACGCACAATGTTTCTACTGCTTGCTGAGAAGTCCAAGCGAAGAGAATTAGTGAGGTTGTGATTGACGGTAAACATCCAGTCAAACAAATAGTTCCGTTGCTGTAAATCTGGAGGCGTCAGTTGATTCGATGGATCTGTTCCTGCTAGAAAAACTTGCCGAAAACGTTGGCTCTGAAAAGTACGGTTAATGTTTGCCGCTATTGTAACTGAGCTTGGTGCCAAGTTGAAATTAAGCTCCGATAGCCAGCGTAAATATTTTTTGGTGGAAATAAAGTTTACTTTTCCCAAAGGTTTAAAGGCTAATGGTTTAAACGAATAATTGTATCCTGCGCCTAAGCGGATATTTTGGTAGGCGTAATCCTCAATTTCAAAATCGTGTCTTTTTTCTTCGTTGTAGGAGTAGGATAAATCTAAATTTTCAACATCGAAAAAGTCTTGTTTTGCTTCGGGTCCCCGTTGTTTGCGTACTCCGATAAGGTTAATACTTTTCAATTTAGATACGCTAAGTGCTTGTTTGCGAATCTTCTCTCGTTCCTGTGTGCTTTCAGCAGCATCCAAACGATCTTGTAAGCGTAAATCTCGATAATATGGGTCGTACTCAGGAGTGACCACTTCTTGGTTATAACTATAACTTACGGGAAGGACTAAGCCCCATTTTTTTGGAAATAACATACCCGCATTAAGACTTGTAGTTAAACCGTACGAACGTATATCCTCTTGGCTTCGCAAGTTTGGAGACTGATCAATAGCGCCAAACCCGACCGTAGAAATCGCTCCGTTTACAGTGACATTGGCAAAGTCAGCAAGCGTAGCGTCTAAAGCACCCACAGCTGCCCAGCCACCTTGCGAATCAATTTCAGAAAGGCGTAATTCGTTAAACCAAACCTCGCCGCTAAGTCGCGAACCTGGAGTAGTACTTGGATTTTTAACCCCAACAACTAAAGTCCGAATGGCACCAAGTGTAGGGTTTCCGCGAATGGAAAGTTTGTATTTTTTCTCTCCAGGCAAACTCGATATTGGTGTAAATTCTTGGATGCGGTTTAATTCCTCATCAAAATAGGTTGCCCCATCTAATTCTCGATCCTTAATAGACTTGGCTTTCATCTTCGTCAGCAGTTCTATTGGAAGGTCTATCTCGTTACTGCCCGTTTGCCAAATCTCTTCTGCGCTAAGGTTATTCGAAACACCATCCGTGTACGCAGTGGGTTTTAACGGAATCTCCACTTGGTAGTAGTTTTCTGTAATGTCTGTTCCAAGACGAATAAAGGCGACTAGGCGTTCGTCAAACTCTTCTTGAGCACCTTCACCTGGTAGCGGGTTTTTCCCTGATTGAAGAGGCAATGACTCGGCGTGTAAAAACATCCGTAGGCGTTTGTATTGGCGCATGTCTAAATCAATGTGCTTATAAACACCCTCGGCATCTTTGGGCTCCAAATCGGTAATGGTAAGCGAAAGCGATTGTTCGTTTTCTCTAATCAGGTTGTTGTAGCTGTTTAAAGTCTCGCGCTGAATTCCTGGCGGTAACTTGTACCGAATAGGCGTTCTGGTTTCATTTTCAAGAATATTAACCGCACTAACTTCAAGCTGGGTATTCGGATAGTTGATTTCATCTTTATTCAACGCATTTGCAACACGTGTCCAGTCTGCTCGAACAATGTCTAAAGTACCAAAGCGTAGCACTGTGGGTTGCTGAAATCCAGTAAGCATCATCCGCATAAAGCGAATGGAACGCAAGTCTTGCATATCGTTAATAGATTCAAAATACTGTCGGGTGGCTGGGGCTTCGTAATACGCCTCTACGACAGGTACTCGGAACTGAAGCCAGCGAGAACTTGTCACCTGACCATTGGGCAGTTGGATGTTGTCGTTTTCACGAACATCAACCAAGAAAGGGTGCACACCCACCTGCATATTTTTACCGATTGGAACGCGGTATTGATAATAGCGGTCTATGGTGTTCATGGTATTGTCTTGGTTCAAATCTTCTGTGTCCGGGACGGTATAAGATCCTCTAAACTGTTCGGTAACTTGCAAGGGTGAATTTCCTTGAGTGCCGTTGTATTTTTTGTATCTGTCCAAAACGGAACCACTTCCTTGAGCAAAATAGGTGTAGTTGTCTCCAGCTGGATCTTCCGTAGGCCCATTGGAATAAATTAATCGTTCTTCCTCATCAGACAAACCATCTAAACCTACATCTTGTAAGGAGCGGTTTTGACCGTCTGCATCAAATGCATAAACCAGCGATTGGGAAGCTGGCGTAACTCCCCACGAGGTAGAATACGTAGCTGTATTTTGACCATTGGCAGGAAGTCCGTTTTCGTATTGTTTGCGCCCGTCTTTGAGTACATCTTCCGAAATATTTCCCAAATGGAAGACCAAATCGCCTAAATCGGTATTGGTACTTGCTTGATCTGAGAATGTATCCAATAACCAAAACTCAATGTACTCGACATTGGCCTGTGCAAAGTCTGTGGTTGTCATGGGGCGGGTAATCGCTGCCCAATTTTGTTCAGGGTTCGCACCAAAACTCGGTGCGTTGTTGTACGGTCCTCGCTCTTGTGGATAATAGGCTAAGTCAAAAGTGTACTGGACTCTAGACTGACCTTGAACGATGTCCTGTTGCGGGAATATTTCGTCAATAAAAATGCGTCTTGCTTCATTTGTAGACAAGTCGTTATCGGATATACCTCCTGGTCTACGGGAAGAGTAAAAAAGTGGATCGATATTGTACCATGCAAGCTGCGCACGTTGATAGCCTGCACGAATATCATCTACTCCAGCCGATGCTCCAGCTAGGGGTAACTGTTGAGAAGGTGCTGGAACACTTGCCAAACTCCAAGAATAGGTATCGCGTATGTCTAGATTTGTTTGTGTCCCTTCAAAGTCATCTATGTAGGAAGTAGCCACACTATTGAGCTCTGTTGATTTGGGTGTTCCTACCCGCAAATAGGCAGCCTCGGCGCGAATGGATATAGTAGATGCTACTTGCGTATCTATGTTGGGTAACTTATTGACCATTCGGGTCAAAAAGGGAATTTCTTTAGAAAACATTCCGCTCATTCCGAGCATGCTGTTGTTTACAGGCTCGGTTCCGTAATTGGCTTTCTGGGTTAACGGGCGTTCGCTTAGGCGCATATATGTTGCGCCCAAAACCAAGTCGTCGTTGAGCTTGTGTTCGGCGGTAAAACCCATAAAACGTTTGTTTTGTTGGCCAAAAAGTGTGTTGCTTTCTGTCGAGACCTCAATGGGAATATTTGAATTTTTAATCGCTTCGTTTAAGATAGTCACTCGGCCCAGTTGGTAATTAACCGTATAGTCAGTGCCTTCCTGCAGCAGTCTTCCTCCAGCCGAAACGCGAACAGATCCACGGGGTACATTAAAAGCTCCTAGTGCAATCCCTTGGCCTGAACCTGAAGATTTATAGCGGCCTTTCAATTCAAATTTATTGTATCGCTGATAATCGGCAGCATCGGCTTTGGTAATCTCATACATTTCTTTAAAAACGTACTTTTTTTGATTGTCGTTATACCGGTTTCTATCCGAATAATCCTCTTGAGGGTCCGTAGATTTGAGGAGCTCAAACAAGTATTCCCCAAAAGGCTCAATACTGGGAAAAACAATTTGTCCTTGTTCTGGGAATACGGTTATTCCACTTAGGTAATCAAAAAATCCATCCCCTTCTGGTTGTGGATCTTGATAAATATTTAGTTTGTCAAGGCCAAAAAGGTTAAGCAGTATTCGCTCTTCAGTTCCTGCTGGCCAGGAGTTTTCATCTTCGGGGCGAATAAAGTTAGCTGGTGATGGATCTGTATACAATACATTGAACACAAAGTCCTCTTCGGAAAGTTGAAATGCGCCAATATTGTACACGTTTTTCATCATTAAGTCCCACACAGGATTGGCTACATCTAGTACTGGACTTTTTAGCATTTTTACCAAAAGGCTGTTGTTGCTCACTACTGGAGCTATACCAGGTGGGTTGACTACAGTTGTAGAGGCTACTCCGTCTCCAGAAAACTCGCCAACTTGATAGGTTTGTCCATTGACTGTGTATTGAAAGGCAACGGCCAACACCTCGTCGTTGTTAAGTTGCTGATTTAAAGAAATATACCCAAGTTGACTGTGAAGTTTATATTCACTTTGATCTAACTTACGTGCACTTTCCAAGATGGCGTAGTCGCGTCCCTCACTTACTGTAGATGAAAGGATTCCAAAGCCGTTTCGCGCTGTAGCAATATCACGAATTTCATCCGTAAGCAGTCCCGATCCGCCAATGGCCAACGGGTCTAATTTATTTGCCTCGTTATCTGGATAAGCTCCGGGAGCAACGTTAAAGAAATTTGCAGTACTGTTATCTAAAAGTACTTTATCGGGATCTGACTCTCCCAAATCTTGAAGCGCCATGATGTTACGCACATTATTGGTTCGAGCAGATCGGTTGGTAATCCAAACCTCAATTCGTGTAATTTGAATGGGTGAATTTATATAGGGATATGTTTTGACTGCCTTATCGTAGTTGTCTCTAAAGTACTGCGCCAAAAAGAAGTGACGGTACTCTTCATAGTCTAAGGCAAAAAGTGAAAACTCCTCCAAAGTTCCATCGCCGTTTGTCTGTACGGTTTGTGTTTGAGAGCGTTGTTCCGAAATAACCGCGGCAATATCCGTATTACCAAATTTTAATTGGGCTTTAACCCCAAAAAGACTTTGTGCTCCAGTAATCAGTGAACTGTTCAGCGGCATGCTTACATTTCCTATTTCTAGTTTTTGAAGGATACCGTCCTCGTTTCCGGAGATCCCTTGGTCTTTAATGTTTCTAAGTTCATCAAGTTTTGCCTTACCCTTATCGAACAGATCTTTTCCTTTGTTTACCAAGTCATTGCTTTTATTGGCTAGACCTTTACCTTTATTTATTGTGTTTTGAATACCACTCGGCACCAAATCTTCAGGGTAAAATTCCAATTTTATGACGCGCTGAAAATCAAATGTAGATTGAGTGTCGTAGTTGGCGTTTACCTTGAGGCGTGTTCCTATTGTTCCAGACAAACTAAGGTTGATGCGCTGGTCAAAATCAAAACCAAAGCTACTTTGATTTCTCGGTGAAATAGATGGATTTCCAGATTTCTGGTAGCGAACACCAAGGTCTATACTCGCCGACCCTTGTGGCCGAATATTGATTTCGCTGCCACCAAAAATTACTTTAAAAAACTTAGAGTTAACGTAGTAATCTGGGAGTAAATCCTTTTGGGTTTGCTCGTCTTCATCAATCCCTGCAAGTGCTGCTTGTTTTTCACGAATGTATGCCAATGATTTTTCTTCCAACACTCGTTTGCTGTATTCTGCTGGGGTAAGGACTAAGGGTTTTTCGGCGTTTATTTCACCAACTTTAACGTTGTAGAAGTACAAATTAAGTTTGGGATCATAAGTGTAGGAAGCAACAAAAGAAGCTGGCTTTTGTTTTTGAGCAATTTGCTTTAAGTTCTGAGCAAGCAACAAGCTATCTTGTGTAATCGTACCGTTTTGCGCCAATAGCATGGCAGAAGCCATAACTCCAAAGAGCGTATAGTACAGACGTAAGTTAAGCTTGTCCAAATACTTCATTACAACTTGTTAAGCGCATTCTTTATCAGCCGTTCTACAGGCATCGTAGGCTCTACATGCAATAAGGCATCAATTACCTTTTGCGTTTGCTTCGTTGGGTAGCCCAAAACGCTCAATGCTGATAACGCTTCATCCCGTTGTGTATTGTTTGAAGGAATGTTTATTTCATCCACACCGGCTAGCTGAGTAACTTTGTCCCGCAAATCTACCAAAACACGTTGTGCAGTCTTGGCGCCTATTCCCTTGACAGCTTGAATGGCGGCAACATTGTCTGTTTGAATCGCTTGAATCACTTCTTGAGGACTCATCGACGAGAGCATCGTGCGCGCTGTATTTGCGCCAATACCACTGACACTCAACAACAAACGAAAAACACTGCGTTCCAAAGGGTCCATAAATCCATAAAGGGTATGTGCATCTTCACGCACTTGCAAATGTGTATGTATTCGAATATTTTCATCTTCTGGTAGCTGGCCATACGTATACAGTGAAATATGTACCTCATACCCCACTCCAGAGCAATCAACCACTATTGTGGTTGGCGACTTAGTAACCAATCGCCCATTTAATTGTGTAATCATTTCTTTTTGTTTTGAGCGTCTACTGATGCAACAGCTGTCATGTGGACAATTTCGTCTACACTAGCACCCAATTGCAGAATGTGCACGGCCTGCTTTAATCCCATCATAATCGGACCAATCGATAGAGCATCGTCAAGTTCTTTTATTAATTTGTAGGAAATATTGGCCGCATTTAGGTCAGGCAATACCAAGGTGTTGACCTCTTTACCCGCAATTTTGGAAAAGGGAAACTTATTGGTTAGCATCGTTTTGTTCAGTGCAAAATCTGCTTGAATTGGACCGTCAACAGCTATTTCTGGCAAATAGCGGTGTACCAAGCGTACAGCTTGACTTACCTTTTGTGCGTCTTCATTCTTGGAAGAGCCAAAGTTAGAATACGACAGCATGGCTACTTTTGGCTCGATGCCAAACAGCTTTGCTGTGTATGAAGTCATTTGGGCAATTTTGGCCAAATCCTTTGCATTTGGGTCAATGTTTATGGAAGTATCCGATAAAAACAAGGGTCCTCTGTTGGTTATCATCAGGTTGGTTGTTGCCACTCGATTGACGCCGTCTTGGCGATCAATAACTTGCAAAACGGGCTTGAGTACATTGGGATAACTCCGGCTGTATCCCGATATCATGGCATCGGCATCCCCTTCGCGAACCATCATGGAGGCAAAGTAGTTGCGTTCACGCATTCTTCGTTGCGCATCGTACAAGGTTATTCCCTTTCGTTGACGCAATTGCCAATAGGTTTGTGCGTAAGCATCCCGCTGTTTTTTGACCGATTCTTTTTTGGGGTCAATTATGGTAAGGTCAATGTCGAATTCTAAGGTGACCATCAATTCACGAATAAGCCCCTCGTCGCCCAACAAAATGGGTTCAGCTATACCCTCTTCAGCAACCAATTGTGCTGCTTTTAGGATATCCAGCTCATCGCCTTCAGCAAAGACCACGCGCTGTTTATTACTTTTTGCCTGACTCATAATCAGACGAACTAACTTTTTATCTGCGCCTGTTCGCGCGTGTAATTCTTCCTGGTATTTATCCCAATCCTTAATGGGTGCAGCTGCAACACAGCTTTCCATAGCAGCTTTTGCAACCGCCATAGGTATGGTAGCAATCAGTCTAGGATCGAAGGGTTTCGGGATGATGTATTCTCTTCCAAAGGTTAATTTAGTAGCTCCGTAAGCTATATTGACTTGCTCAGGAACTGTTTCCTTTGCCAAATCTGCAAGAGCGTGAACGGCTGCCATTTTCATCGCTTCGTTAATTTTTGTAGCGCGAACGTCCAATGCGCCTCTAAATATGAAAGGAAAACCAAGCACATTATTTACCTGATTAGGGAAATCTGAACGGCCTGTTGCCATGATTACGTCGTCACGCGTTTTTACTGCTAGGGCATAATCAATTTCGGGGTCGGGATTGGCCATGGCAAAGACAATTGGGTTTGCCGACATAGATTGAAGCATCGTACTGGTCATGATATCGGCCTTAGAAAGTCCAATAAATACATCTGCATCAACCATGGCTTCTTCAAGTGTATGTACATCTACTTGTGTAGCAAATTCTTCTTTTTGTGTAGTGAGATTTTCTCTGTCCGCACGAATAATTCCTTTGCTGTCGGTCATCATCATGTTTTGGGGCAATACCCCTAAAGCTCGATAAAGACGTCCACAAGAAATCGCAGCTGCCCCAGCGCCGCTAATGACCATTTTTACTTGAGATAACTTCTTTTCGGCCAATTCTACAGCATTAAGTAAGGCAGCTCCTGAAATGATGGCTGTACCGTGCTGGTCGTCGTGCATGACGGGAATATTAAGTTCTTCAACAAGGCGTTGCTCAATCTCAAAGGCCTCCGGCGCCTTGATATCTTCTAAATTAATTCCACCAAAAGTGGGTGCAATATTCTTTACCGTTGCCACAAAAGCATCTACATCTTTGGTGTCTACTTCAATATCAAAAACATCGATGCCGGCAAAGATTTTGAAAAGCAATCCCTTGCCTTCCATAACGGGCTTAGAAGCCTCAGGGCCAATATCACCCAATCCCAATACAGCCGTCCCGTTGGAGATAACAGCGACTAAGTTTGCTTTGTTGGTGTATTTATAAACATTCCCCAAGTCTTTTTCAATTTCCAAACAAGGCTCTGCCACTCCTGGAGAATAGGCTAGTGACAAGTCACGTTGACTTGCATAAGGCTTACTGGGATTGACTTCCAGTTTTCCAGGCTTTGGTTTTGCGTGATAAATGAGGGCTTCACGTCGTTTACTCTCTTTGCTCATACCATTGAAAATTGAAAGAGGAAAGGTATTGAATTCTAACTATTTTAAAAACTCTAAATTTCGTTTTAAGCCATCGAAGCCTGCTCGCTGAACAGCACTGTGCTCAAACAAGCGATTAAACACCTCCTCTGTGACTTCGTTCCAGTCGCTTTGGGTCATGTTCATAAGCTCTGGTTCTGGGCGAAAATCTGGTTCTTGATGTGGATGTGAAAAGCGATTCCAAGGACACACCTCTTGACAAATATCACAACCAAATGCCCAGTTCTCAAATTTGTCCTTTACTTCAGTTGGGATGGCATCTTTCAATTCAATAGTAAAATAGGAAATACACTTACTGGCGTCCAATTGATAGGGCGCCACAAAAGCATCTGTAGGACAAGCATCTAGGCAAGCTGTACAACTGCCGCAATGGTCTGTGACAGCGCCATCTGCTTCTAATTCTAAATCCAAAATGAGCTCCGCAATAAAAAAATAAGATCCGTTCTGTTTCCGAATCAAATTGGTGTTTTTGCCAACCCATCCAAGGCCGCTTTTGGCTGCCCATGCCTTTTCGAGTACGGGAGCAGAATCGACAAATACACGGCCGCCTACTTTGCCTATCTGCTCCTGAATATGATGCATGAATGTAAAAAGCTTGTCTTTGATTACGCGATGATAATCTTTTCCATAAGCATAACGTGCAATCTTGGGCGCTTCCTTTTCTGTCGGTGTTTGGTCAGGAAAATAATTATAGGCAAGTGACACGACGCTTTTGGCGCCAGGGACAAGTTTTCTTGGATCAAGGCGTTTGTCAAAGTTACGCGCCATATACCCCATTTGCCCATGATGGTTTTGATTTAACCACGACTCCAATCGAGGTGCTTCGTCTTCTAAAAAACCCGCTTTAGAAATACCACATGCCATAAAACCCAGCTGCTGGGCTATATCTTTAACAAGAGCAGCATGCTGTGCTGCACTGTTCAAAACAGACCCTTTTGGCTATTGGGTATAGTTTTGCCCAAATGTTTATATGCTTTTTCGGTGACTTCTCGGCCACGAGGTGTACGCATCAAGAACCCTTCCTGAATCAAAAAAGGTTCGTACACTTCCTCTATAGTTTCCCCGTTTTCAGAAACTGCTGTGGCTAGGGTATTAATTCCCACAGGGCCGCCTTTAAACTTTTCGATGAGTGTGGTCAAGATTTTGTTGTCCATTTCGTCCAATCCATGAGCATCCACATGTAAGGCCTTGAGTCCTACACGGGTGATGTCTATATCGATAGTGCCATCGCCTTTTATTTGGGCAAAATCACGTACACGACGAAGCAGGGCATTCGCAATACGAGGTGTTCCACGACTTCTACTGGCAATTTCTATGGCTGCCTTGTCGTGAATCGGAATGTTAAGGATGTTCGCACTACGGGTAACAATACCCGAAAGTACCTCGGTTGAATAATATTCTAGTCGACTATTGATTCCAAAACGGGCACGCATGGGGGCCGTCAATAAACCCGAACGTGTGGTGGCTCCAACCAATGTAAACGGACTCAATTCAATTTGTACCGAACGGGCATTGGGCCCTGTTTCGATCATGATGTCAATGCGATAATCTTCCATGGCCGAGTACAAATACTCCTCAACGATGGGGCTAAGGCGATGAATTTCATCTATAAACAAAACATCTCGAGGTTGTAAATTAGTCAGTAAGCCAGCTAGGTCACCAGGCTTGTCCAAAACAGGTCCAGAAGTAAGCTTTAAATCTACGCCAAGTTCTTGAGCAAGGATATGTGCTAATGTAGTTTTGCCCAAACCAGGAGGACCGTGCAACAGCGTGTGATCGAGCGCTTCTTCCCTTTGGTTGGCGGCAGCGACAAAAATTTCAAGATTTTCCAGCACTTGTGGCTGACCGCTAAAATCGTTAAAGCTTAGGGGACGCAAGGCACGATCAATATCGTGTTCCTCATGACTTAAGTGCTCCCCCGTTGGATCTAGATGTTCATTCATCTATCCAAAGATACGGAAAACAAAAAAGCCCCGTCTATTCGCGAGCTTGTCGCGTGACGGGGCTTTGTTTTAGTGTTGAAGTTCTTCCTCACCCTCAGCTAGTGGGACGTTCTGCGGAACAAAGTCCTCTTCATGTCCAGGCTTAGAGTAATCGTATGCCCAGCGGTGAACGTGTGGAATTTTACCCGGCCAGTTTCCATGGATGTGTTCCACAGGGGCTGTCCACTCTAGGGTATTGGATTTCCAAGGGTTTTGAACCGTTTTCTTGCCATAGAAAATACTGCTGATGAAGTTGTACAAGAATACCAGTTGTGCAGCACCTGCAATCAGAGCAAAAATGGTAATGATGACGTTGATGTTTGCCAAATCATCAAAATATGGAAATGCCGTATTTGAATAATATCTTCTGGGCAGTCCCGCCATACCAATAAAGTGCATGGGGAAAAAGACGCCATAAGCACAAACAGCTGTCACCCAAAAGTGCACATAACCCATGTTTTTATTCATCATTCGCCCAAACATTTTTGGGAACCAGTGATACACGCCTGCAAATAATCCATACAATGCCGAAATACCCATTACCAAGTGGAAGTGCGCGACCACAAAATAGGTGTCGTGTACGTTAATATCCAGGGTGCTATCCCCCAAAATAATTCCTGTAAGACCACCTGTGATAAAGGTAGATACCAAACCAATAGAGAACAACATTCCAGGGTTTAACTGAAGATTTCCTTTCCACAGCGTGGTGATATAGTTAAAGGCTTTAACCGCAGAGGGTATAGCAATTAATAAGGTTGTAAAGGTAAATACCGATCCAAGGAATGGGTTCATTCCTGAGATAAACATATGGTGTCCCCAAACGATGGTAGACAAAAATGCGATGGCCAAAATAGAGGCTACCATGGCACGGTAACCAAAGATTGGCTTACGTGCGTTTGTTGCCAATACTTCTGAGGTAATTCCCAGTGCAGGCAGCAATACAATGTATACCTCGGGGTGACCTAAGAACCAGAATAAGTGTTCATACAATACGGGTGATCCGCCTTGGTAGTGTAACACTTCTCCCTGAATAAAAATATCAGATAAAAAGAACGAGGTGCCAAAGCTTCTGTCCATAATCAACAACAAGGCTGCTGATAACAATACTGGGAAAGAAACCACACCAATAATAGCGGTTACAAAAAATGCCCAGATAGTAAGTGGAAGTCGTGTCATGGACATCCCTTTAGTACGCAGGTTAATTACCGTTACTATATAGTTTAGCGATCCCAACAATGAGGAGGCAATAAAAATAGCCATCGATACTAACCAAAGTGTCATTCCTAAACCAGAACCAGGTTGCGCTTGTGGAAGAGCACTAAGCGGAGGATAAATGGTCCACCCTGCTGCAGCTGGCCCAGACTCGACAAAAAGCGAGGCAATCATGATAACCGAGGAGATAAAAAATAGCCAGTACGAAATCATATTCAACAAACCGGAAGCCATATCGCGCGCTCCGATTTGCAACGGAATAAGGAGGTTACTAAACGTACCACTCAATCCAGCAGTCAATACAAAGAATACCATCAGTGTTCCGTGTATGGTAACCAATGCCAAATAGACATTAGGATCCATAACACCTTCTGGTGCCCATTTGCCTAAAAATGTATCAAAAACCCAGAAAGATTTTTCTGGCCACGCCAACTGAAGGCGAAATAACAAAGACATCGCAATACCGATAATCCCCATAATCAGCCCTGTAATAAGGTACTGCTTGGCAATCATCTTATGGTCTTGACTAAAGATGTATTTGGTAATAAATGTTTCTTTATGATGTGCGTGATCTGCTCCCATAGCTTTCTTTTTACTGTTGGATGGTTTGGGCAAAGGTTGTTTGCGCTGCCAGCCAATTGTTAAAATCTCTCTCTTCTTCTACAACAATCTTCATTTGCATATTGTAGTGCGATGCACCACAAATTTTGTTACAAAGTAACAAATAATCAAACTGATACGCATCTAAGCCTTCCTCGCCATTGGCCATCAGTGCTTTGCTGTTTTCGTATCTAATTTTATTGATCTTTTGAACTTTAGCCGCCATTTCAGGTGTTTGCCTCATTTCTTCAGTGGTCATCGAAGGTGTAAAGGCAAATTCGGTAATCATTCCAGGGACACAGTTCATTTGAGCTCTAAAGTGTGGCATATAGGCCGAATGGAGTACGTCTTGCGAACGCATTTTAAAAATAATTTCACGCCCTTTTGGCAAATGGAGTTCTTGGACAACAACGTCGTCTAAACCATTCGGGTCCGAAGAATCAATCCCTACCAAATTGCGTCCGTCGTAATCTTGTAAGAAGCGAACATTGGCATCACCCAAAACACCATCTTGCCCTGCGTAGCGCGCTTTCCAATTGAATTGTTGCGCGTATAACTCAACCACCAGCGCTTCATCATTTTCTTCGATGTTCATTATGGAAGTCCACGTAAATAATCCGTATAAAATCAACACCGCTAGTGTTATCACAGGTATAATTGTCCAGATGAATTCCAACTTATCGTTGTCGGCATAAAAGAAAGCTTTTTGGCCTTTTCGTCCACGATACTGATAGGAAAAATAGTGCAACAATGCCTGAGTTATGGTTTGTACAAAAAAGATGAGTGCAAAGGAAATCCACATCAACTGGTCTATGTCTTGTCCGTGTTCGGATGCAGCTTGCGGAAGCAATACATCCCCCCAAGCCCAAAACGAATAAATCGTGAAGAGATAAATAAAAATCAAAAAGGCAAACATCAACTGACCGTTCCAATTGTTGTCCTTGTCGTTGGCAATTTGCGAGTCGTCTTTGGTTTGCTGTGCTTGAGATAATTCAAATATTTTGGTGATTTGCCAAATGGCAATTCCCACTAAAACCAAAATCGCTAAAAGAATAACTGCAGTCATGTACGTTTCTTCAATATCAATTAATAAACAAATCGTTCACTCTCTCCAACAAGCGGATCGCCATTTGCCTCAAGTGGCGCCTTTGTTAAGGCACGGAATACAATAAAAATAAACAGTCCAGCAAAGAACAAGAATCCACCAATTTCAGGCCAGCCAATAAACCACTGATCTCCTACTGTAGCTGGCATAATCATGTTGAAAATATCAATGTAATGTCCCAGAATAATGACGATTCCAGCCATAACAATAATCCAATTAGAACGCTTGTAATCACTACTCATCAAAATCAGTAGCGGGAAAAGGAAATTCATCGCTACCATCCCAAAAAACGGCAGGTTGTAATCTTCAATACGCGTAAGGAAGTACGTCACTTCTTCTGGAATATTCGAATACCATATCAACATAAACTGAGAGAACCATAAATACGTCCAAAATACACTGAGGCCAAACATAAACTTAGCTAAATCGTGTAAGTGGCTATGATTTACTTTAGGCAAATAACCTTTTGACTTGAGGTAAATACTAATCATAGCAATAACCGTAACTGCAGTCACAAGCATACTTGCCAAAACGTACCAACCAAACAATGTGCTAAACCAGTGAGGGTCAAGAGACATAATCCAATCCCAGGACATCATGGATTCGGTAACAAAAAAGAATACCAAAAATGCTGCGGAAATGCGGAAGTTTTTTTTGTGATTACGGATATCACGCGCTTGATCTTGTGCTAAGGAAAACTTACGAGAAAAATAGCGGTATATATTCCAACCGGCTAGGTAAATAAATGCGCGAACCAAGAAAAATGGCACGTTTAAATAACCTACTTTAGCTTGGATAATTTCGTCGTGTGCAACGGTTTCGGCATCCATCCAAACAAACAAGTGATTGGCATGGGCACCCGTGAGAACCAAGAAAACAAATAGAATAACCGAAGCAGGAAACAAATAAGCGGTAATGGCTTCCATCACTCGGAACAGCAAGATAGACCAACCCGCCTGAGCAGCACGCTGAATCGCGTAAAAAGCTAAGGTTCCCAACGCAATCATAAAAAAGAAAAAGATCGCTACATATAGTGCAGCCCATGGTCTATTTTGCAATTGATGTAGTAAATGTTCGCCATGTGCATCATCATGCGTATCGCCATGACCAGCATCATGTGATGATTCGTGAACATCATGTGCGGTATCATGCATATCCGTAGCGTGAGCATCTCCATGATCTTCCCCATGTCCACCGTGGGCATCAGCTACCAAAGCATGTGCTTCGGCTACTGTATCGGGGGTACTAAGAAAACCTATTGTTAGCCCGATAACACCTAATCCCATAAGAACAAAGGCGGTAAGTTTAAGTCGTTGAGCGAAGGTATACATGGTTGCTTATTTTGTCAATTCGTTGCGTAAATGGAGTACGTGTTGGGCAATTTGCCAGCGTTCGGTGGCATTCACCTGACCAGCATGAGAGCCCATGGCATTTTTGCCGTACATCAATACATGATAAATGCTTCCGCCTGTAATCTCTCGATCAGCATAGCTAGGAATACCCAAAAACTTTTCTCGAGTCATTAAAATTCCTTGTCCATCCCCTTTATCCCCGTGGCAGACAGCGCAGTAAAGTCCATAAAGTTCTTTACCAGTAGCTCTGTTTGCATCAGTAGATTCAATCGGAGACATCAAGCCAACTTTAGCAGCTTCATAGCCTTCGTTGGTGTCTGGGTAATCGTAAGGTGCCCAGCCACGTGCTACAGTACCCGCAACTGGAAGCTGAGCTTCAATTCCGTTCTTAAAGGCAGTAGACTCACTGTAGGTTTTGTATCCCACAGATTCATACATATTGGGGAAATACTGATAATTGGGTTTTGATGCGTCAGAACAAGACACCATCAACAAAGAACTTAGTACAATAAGGAAACTTGCTTTTTTCATGCTTGCTCGTTTTCGTGAATACTGACCTCTATGGCTCCTGTCTTTTTTAACAAGGAGGTTAATTTTTTTTCATCTCCCGAAAGGGCTACTTGCATCAAAAACTTATCATCGGTGGTTTCGGGCATGGGATTCTCTGCTTCTTTAAACGGCCAAAGGCGACTGCGTAAGTAAAAGGTAATAACCATCAAGTGCGCTGCAAAAAAGACCGTCATTTCAAATATTACTGGAACAAAAGCAGGCATATTTTCTAAAAATGAAAAGCTAGGTTTCCCGCCTATGTTTTGCGGCCAGTCTTCAATCATGATGTAGTTGATCATTAAGATAGCTACAGTAAAGCCAAGTATTCCATACATAAAAGCGGTAACTGCAAGTCGAGTGCTGGCCAAGCCCATGGCATGGTCTAAGCCGTGTACTGGAAAAGGAGTGAATACCTCTTCGATGCGGTAATTTGCTTTTTTGACGTCTTTTACCGCGTGCAAAAGCGTATCATCATCATCGTAAACGGCATGTACTAATTTACTACTCATGGCTATGCGTGTTTTTGTATTTATCTCCCGATGATTTCAAAATAGATTTTACTTCTGCCTGTGCGATTACAGGGAATGTTCTGGCATACAATAAAAACAATACAAAGAAGAAACCAATGGTTCCAATAAAAATTCCAATATCAACAAATGTTGGCGAGAACATGGTCCAAGACGAAGGCAGGTAATCGCGGTGAAGCGAAGTGACAATAATGACAAAGCGTTCGAACCACATTCCAATGTTCACTACAATCGAAATAATAAAAGAAAACATAATACTGGTACGTAGTTTTTTAAACCACATCAATTGAGGCGAAAACACATTACAAGTCATCATGGCCCAATATGCCCACCAGTAAGGCCCCGTAGCTCGGTTTAGGAAGGCGTATTGCTCGTACTCTACTCCAGAATACCATGCGATAAATAACTCTGTAATGTAGGCAACACCTACAATAGAGCCTGTAATCATAATAACAATATTCATCAACTCGATATGTTGCAAGGTGATGTAGTTCTCCAAACGGGAGACTTTTCGCATGATAATCAACAGGGTGTTGACCATCGCAAAGCCAGAAAATATGGCGCCCGCAACAAAATAAGGAGGAAATATAGTGGTGTGCCAACCCGGAATAACAGAAGTGGCAAAGTCAAAGGATACAATGGTGTGTACAGAAAGTACCAGTGGTGTGGCCAGTCCTGCTAATACCAAAGATACCTCTTCAAAGCGTTGCCAGTCTTTGGCACGGCCGCTCCAACCAAAACTCAATAAGCCGTAAATTTTCTTTTGGAATGGCTTGATGGCTCGATCGCGAATCATGGCGAAGTCAGGAAGCAAGCCTGTCCACCAGAATACCAACGATACAGATAAATATGTCGAGATAGCAAAAACATCCCAAAGAAGAGGGGAGTTAAAGTTGACCCACAAGGAACCAAATTGGTTAGGAATGGGCAATACCCAGTACGCCAACCATGGTCGACCCATGTGAATGATCGGAAATAATCCCGCCTGAATAACCGAAAAAATGGTCATCGCTTCGGCTGAGCGATTAATGGCCATACGCCATTTTTGGCGAAACAATAAAAGTACAGCAGAAATAAGCGTTCCGGCGTGTCCAATTCCGACCCACCATACGAAGTTTGTAATATCCCAAGCCCAACCAACGGTCTTGTTTAATCCCCATACACCTATTCCTGTTGAAACGGTATAAATAATACAGCCTAGACCCCACAAAAATGCAGTTAGGGCAATACTAAAGGCAATAAACCACTGCTTGTTTGGTGGATTTTCTACAGGTGCTGCGATATCGACCGTTACATCGTGGTACGATTTATTCCCTGTTACTAAGGGTTTTCTAATAGGTGCTTCGTAGTGACTAGCCATAAATCGTTACTTAAGTATTTCTAACCTTAACTTGGTACATTACATTGGGTTCGGTACCAATGCTCTCAAGCAAGTGGTACATTCGTTTGTCCTCTTTTAGGTGTGCTACTTCGCTGTCCTTATCGTTTATGTCACCAAAGGTCAAGGCGCCATTGCCACAGGCATTGGAACAAGCGGTTTGGAATTCACCGTCTTTAATTTGGCGTCCTTCAAGCTTCGCGTCCAAAATCGTTTTTTGTGTCATTTGGATACAAAGGGAACATTTTTCCATGACTCCACGCGAACGAACAACTACATCTGGATTGAGGACCATACGTCCCAAATCATCATTCATGTAGTAATCAAATTCATCGTTTTTGTTGTACAAGAACCAATTAAAGCGGCGTACTTTATATGGACAATTGTTCGCACAATAGCGTGTACCTACACAGCGGTTGTACGCCATATGGTTTTGCCCTTGACGCCCATGAGAACTTGCTGCCACAGGGCATACTGTTTCACAAGGAGCGTGGTTACAGTGCTGACACATAACAGGTTGGAAAGTAACTTGTGGGTTTGCAGATGGATCTTCCATCTTTCCAAAAGTAGATAAGGATTCGCCCAAACCACTTATGTTGTCCACGGTGTCTAAATCTGCCTCAAAAGTTTCTTCAGACGAGTAATAACGATCGATTCGCAACCAATGCATATCGCGTGATTTGCGGATCTCACGTTTTCCAACTACGGGAACGTTATTTTCTGCATGACAAGCGACAACACAGGCACCACATCCAGTACAAGCATTCAAATCTATGGACAAGTTGAAGTGGTGACCGATAGAGCGGTCAAAGGCTTGCCACATGTCTGCTTCCTTAGAAGTAACATCTACTTCTACGTGGTCGCGCGAAACTTGTGTCATGGGATTCCAATACTTGGCATCCTTGGTATTGAATATTTCTAGAGTGGTTTCGCGAACAATTTCGCCTCTACCCATTAAAGTGTTTTGTAGCTGTGTACAGGCAAACTCATGCAATCCATCAGTTGCAGTAACCGTTACCGTTTGCACAGGATTAAAGTCCTGATATAAAGGGTATGCATTGGTACCCACTTGCATTTCAGACTTCATTCCTGCCGTCTTGCCGTAACCAAAAGCAAGTCCTACTGTGCCTTTCGCTTGACCCGGTTGAATAAGCACAGGCGCTTTAACCGTTATTCCGTTTAATGTGATTTCAGCAACACTACCATCCAATGCACCATCGGATTGATTGACATTTTTAAGGCCCAGTGCTTGAGCATCCGACTTTGAGACAGTTAAATAATTGTCCCAAGTAACACGACTTATTGGATCTGGAAATTCCTGCAACCACGGGTTATTGGCTTGTTGTCCATCACCGATGCCTATCTTGGTGTATAAATGTAGTTCAAGTCCTCCACTGGACTTGGCTCGAATCAAACGCTGCACAAGCGCATCTACATTGTCGCGGTAGCGCAAGCGATCTGATTGATTACTCACGTAATAGCCGTCGTGCAAAGCAGTGCTAAATGAAGATCCATTTAGAATATTTTCTGTCCAGTAGTTTTTGAGCACATCGCTGAAAGGCTGCGCATTTCCGCTAAGGCGTAAAAGTACGTCTTGAAATTGTTTCGTGTTGAATAGCGGGCGAATTGTGGGCTGAGTAAGCGCATAGTGCCCCGTTTTCATTGCCACATCACCCCAAGATTCAAGGTAGTGCGGGGCAGCGGCAACCCACTGGCTATTGAGCGCAGTTTCATCATTTTTCGTGCTAAAGGTTACCGAAAGCTTGGCTTTCTTAAGCCCAGCAACAAATGCTGCTGCATTAGGTAAGGTGTAGGCTGGATTTACACCTGCCATCATAATCCCCAATACTTTTCCTGCATTTAAATCATTGGTGAGTTGGTTAATAAGGCCCGCGTCACCTTGGCGTAGCTCAGTAGTATGTTGGGTATCGATTACATCAGAACCCAATAGTTCGTTAATGGCAAGGACTGCACGCTGCGCATCTTCATTCGCTAATCCTGTAACCACGACAGCTCCAGGACCTGCTGCTTTGAGTGCTGCTGCAATTTCGTTGACCTTTTTGTTAAGCGCAGCTGAAAGAGGTGTTGGATAAGCTTGATTTGTCAGCGCCCCGTACAAAGAGCCCAAGATAAACTGTTGCTCCGTGGCAGTGGTTGGGATACGTTGATCAGCATTAGCGCCAGACAAAGTCATATTAGACTCGAACTGGAAATGCTTGGACATTTTAGCTTTTCCATTATTGCCTTTTGGCACACGTGTTTTTGAATAGCTCGTGTCATGTCCACCTCCTTGCCAATCTCCTAAAATGTCGGCACCAATAGAGACAATACAACTAGCTTTACTAAAATCGTAAGTAGGAAGTGCGCGCTTGCCGTATGCTGTTTCAAAAGCATTTAGGGCTGCTGTTTCAGAGACAGCATCGTAGGCATAGTGCGTTACATTGGGGAACTTAGCTTGGAAATCGGCTATGATACGTTGTGTCGTTGGGCTAGCAAGTGATGGAGTAACCAAAGCTACTTTTTCATTATTGGCAGCCATTTCTGCTAGTTGTTGACCAACATTAGCTTCAAGCGTCTCCCAGCTAACATCAACCCCTGCTTGTGTAGGCCCTTGAATACGCATACTGTCGTAAAGCGACAGCACAGATGCTTGAACACGTGCATTTGCCGTATTGTGAACAGGTGCATCTAAGTTGTTTTCAATTTTTATCGGGCGCCCTTCACGTGTTTTAACAAGTATACTGGCTACATCAAAACCATCCACTATAGAAGTGGCATAATAGTTGGCGACTCCTGGGATGATGCGTTCTGGCTGAACTACATAAGGTATCGATTTATTTACAGGTCCTTCACAGGCTGCCAAGGTAGCTGCAGCAGTACTAAAGCCCATATACTTTAAGAAATCACGTCTTGATGTTTCCTTTTCGGCAAGTGTTTCTTCCCCCAAAAGATCCTCAGGTAGCTTTTGGACAAACTCTTTTTGGCTTAGCTGGTCTACTAAAGTAGACTGCTTGTCTAGCTCAACTTCGCTCTTCCAGTAGTTTTTTTGATTGGGCATAAATTTCTTCTTAATAATGACACTTTCCGCATTCCAACCCGCCCATTTGAGCAGCGGTTAGTTTTTCAACTCCGTATTTTTTAGACAGTTCTTCGTGAATTTTGGTGTAATACGCATTGTCTTTAACATTGACATTTGTTTCGCGGTGACAATTAATACACCAACCCATGGTGAGGGAGGAATGCTGATATAAAATCTCCATCTCTTCAACAGGTCCGTGACACTTCTGACATTCAATCCCTGCTACAGAAACGTGCTGTGCATGATTGAAATATACAAAGTCTGGTAAATTGTGAATGCGTACCCACTTCACAGGTTGCGTATCGCCTGTATAGCTTTGGGTTTCTTCATCCCAACCAACCGCTTTGTAGAGTTTTTTAATTTCGTTGGTGTAAAATTCTTTGGTGTAGCCTTTTTCAAGATCTTCTTCCCCATTGTATTCAGCAATATTCATGTGGCAGTTCATGCACACATTGAGTGATGGTATTCCCGAATGCTTGGAAACACGAGCGGAAGAGTGGCAATATTTACACTCAATTTGGTTGTCTCCCGCATGAATTTTATGCGAGTAATGAATTGGTTGTATCGGCATATAACCCTGATCAATACCAATTTGCATCAAATAACTATAGCCTACGTAGGCACTAGACAACAACAAAAAGATAACGGTCACAAAAACCAAAAACGGATTTTGCGCATAGGCTTTCCAAAGTGGAATTCGTTTTACTTTTTCTTTTTGTGCAATTTCAACTCCGTTTGCAGCTGCAATTTTCCGAAGTGTTTTATTGACCAAAAACAACATGCTTACAAGAGCAGCCAATACAAGAAGGAGTACGGCAAGTATCAAGTCGTTTGTCAAGCTACCTTCTGCTTCTACTGTAGTCGCAACAGCCTTGGTGCTTGGATCTGGAGCAGGTGGTGTATAATCAGTATAGGCGAGGATGTTATCAATATCTTCATTGGACAGCTGCGGGAAAGAAGTCATCACGGAGCCGTTGTAGTCCTCATAAATAGCTACTGCTTGCGCATCGCCAGACTTAACCATAGCCGTGGAGTTTTTGATCCAGCTATACAACCATTCTTTGTCATACTTGGCACTTACGCCAGCGAGTGCAGGACCTACAGCACGTTTTTTGAGTTTGTGACAGGCAGCGCAATTGGCATTAAAAAGCGACTTACCTTTTTGAATATCGGGCTCTTGGGCAGTGACGCCAAAGCTAAAGCAGAGCGATAAGATGAGAAGCGAAAGGTGAGCTAAATAGCTGTCCTTGAACATACAGTTGGTTGTTATAAAATTCATATTATGAACCTGTGAGCAAAATTACAACACAGACCCCATTTTAAAAACCGCATAACGACTAAAGATGTAATTTATATTCTTTCTAAATAATATATTAACTTATTGGAAATGTGCATTTTATAAAAGTTATGTTTAGCGTCTTTTTGACAAAAAAAATAGAATAAAGCTGTATTTTTGCGTCGTCATGAAGCAAACTACCGACCAAATTCTATTACTACCTATTTTGATTGCGGTGCTATGTGGTCAACTTGTCTTTGGGCAACTAGCTCAAAATAAGATTATTGTGCCCGAAAAGCTCACCGAATTACTCGAAAAAAAGATTGAACTTGATCGCAAAAATGCAACTGCAAAACGTTTTACCATACAAGTTTCTTACGGTCCCTATGAGACGACACTTGAAGCCATGGAACGCTTTAAATCCTTATTTCCAGAAATTAGTGCACAAATCATTTTTGAGACACCAAACTATAAAATTAGAGCTGGACAATATGCTACTGAGCGTGAAGCACAAGAGGTATTGGTTCGTATCAAAAGACGTTTTCAATCCGCTTTTGTATTAAAGCCTTAATTGTTTACTTAAGCTTTTTCTTAATGGCAATTTCTTGGTATCCTTCCACAACATCCCCTTCTTTAATATCGTTGTAGTCTTTTATTTGAAGCCCGCAATCGTATCCCTTGGTTACTTCTTTTACATCGTCTTTGAAGCGCTTTAACGATAGTAAAGAGCCCGTATGAATAACAACACCCTCACGGATAATGCGAACACCAGAGTTACGAATAATTTTTCCATCAGTAACCATACATCCTGCAATGGTTCCAACCTTAGAAATCTTAAAGGTTTCCCGAATCTCAGCATTTCCTGTAATTTCTTCCTTAAAGTCAGGAGACAACATGCCTTCCATCGCGTCTTTTAAGTCGTTAATCGCATCGTAAATAATGGAATAGCTACGGATATCTATTTCTTCTTTTTCAGCCAATTGACGTGCCGTACCCATGGGTCGTACATTAAAGCCAATTACAATGGCATCGGAAGCAGAGGCAAGCAGCACATCAGACTCAGTTATTGCCCCAACTCCTTTGTGAATAATGTTTACTTGAATTTCTTCGGTAGATAATTTTTGGAACGAATCCGTTAATGCTTCCACTGATCCGTCTACATCTCCTTTAAGTATAATATTGAGTTCTTTAAAGTCGCCCAGTGCAATACGACGGCCAATTTCATCAAGGGTAATATGTCGTTGCGTTCGCACGGATTGTTCCCGAACCAACTGTGTACGCTTAGCGGCAATTTGCTTGGCTTCGCGTTCGTCAGCGTATACGTTAAAGCGGTCTCCTGCCTGAGGTGCCCCATCAAGACCTAATATAGATACTGGTGTCGAGGGATTAGCTTCAAGAACGTCTTGTCCTTTTTCGTCGTGCATGGCTTTTACTTTTCCGCTATGTTGACCCGCAAGCAAGTAATCCCCAATACGTAGTGTTCCTGCCTGAACCAAAATTGTCGATATGTATCCGCGTCCTTTGTCTAGGAATGCTTCCACCACGGTTCCTTGCGCTGCTTTATTTGGATTCGCTTTAAGCTCCAGCAGCTCCGCCTCAAGCAACACTTTCTCTAATAATTCTTCAACACCTTGACCGGTTTTGGCTGAAATGTCGTGGGATTGGATTTTTCCACCCCAATCTTCTACCAACAAATTCATCCCTGCCAAGGCTTCTTTGATTTTATCGGGATTTGCAGTAGGTAAGTCGACCTTATTGATGGCAAATACGATGGGTACCGAAGCTGCTTGTGCATGACTAATTGCCTCTTTGGTTTGTGGTTTTATATCATCATCTGCGGCGATAACAATGATCACCAAGTCCGTAACTTGTGTTCCACGAGCACGCATAGCTGTAAATGCCTCGTGCCCTGGAGTGTCCAAAAATGAGATTTTTTGACCGCTTTTAAGCGAAACACTGTAGGCCCCAATATGCTGGGTAATCCCACCCGACTCGCCGGCAATCACATTTGTACTACGGACATAATCCAGAAATGATGTTTTTCCGTGATCTACATGGCCCATAACAGTAACTATCGGCGCGCGAGGTTCTAAATCTTCTGGGTTGTCTTCAGCTTCAGTAACAGCTTCTTCAATGTCAGAAGTAACAAACTCAACCTCAAAACCAAACTCTTCTGCAACAACGGTAAGGGTTTCTGCATCAAGGCGTTGATTCATCGTCACCATGATTCCCAAAGTCATGCAGGCAGAAATGATTTGTGTAGAGCTTACATCCATCATGGTCGCTACCTCACCTACGGTAACAAACTCCGTCACCTTTAATACTTTACTTTCAGCCTCTTGGAGTGCTTCTTCTTCTTCCGATTTTTGCCGGTGAGAATCTCGCTTTTCACGACGGTATTTAGCTCCTTTAGATTTGGATGATTTGCCTTGAAGCTTTTCAAGTGTTTCACGGATTTGCTTTTGGATTTCTTCTTCTGTCGGCTCTTCTTTGGTAACGGCAGGACGTTGTTGTTTTTGGCCGCCTCTATTTTGGTTCGGCTTACGATTTCCAGCACCCGTGTCTTTGGTAATACGCTTTCTACGACGCTTGTTTACATCGCTGTCGGATTTTTTAGATTCCGGTTTTTTAAACTGTTGCAGGTCTATTTTCTCACCTGTAGCTTTTAGCCCACTTAGTTTTTTATACTGCGTTACAATTTTGCCTTCTGTATTTTCTACCGACTTTACTTCCTCGGCTTTGGATGTGTCTACTGGAATAACTGCTGGCTCTTCTTTCGAAACGGTAGACTCAGGCTCAGCAGGAATTACTGCTTCAGCAGCTGGTGCTGATTCGGCAGCTGCGATTGGTTCGGGTTTACTTTCTGCAACAGGAGCTGGTTTTGGCTCCTCTTTTTTGGTTTCCTTGGGCGATAGGTCAATTTTTCCAACGGGCTTCAATCCGGAGAGCTTGCTTTGAGCGCGTACTACAGAGTCGGGCTTGGCAGCAGGCTCAGCAGGCTCTTTTTGTGCTTGTTCGCGTATGGCTTCTTTTTCCTTTCGCTTTTCCTCAAACACCTCGTGTGAGGCTTCTTTTTTAGAACGATCGGTTTGGAAAGCATCCAAAAGAAGGGTATACTCTTGTTGCGAAATTTTTGCTGTTGGACGTGCCTCGACCTGAAATCCTTTTTCGGATAGGTGCTCTACAGCACGATCCAACGAGATGTTCAGCTCGCGGAGTACCTTATTTATTCGAATCGTTTTTAAATCTGCCATAAAATGTTTGTGCGCTCTAAATTATAAAATTTGCTTGGGTTATTCGTTTGAGAATTCTGCGCTTAATACTTTACGCACATCTTGAATGGTTTCTTCCTCCAAGTCTGTTCGTTTTACTAAATCCTCGACATCTTGCTCCAAGACGCTTTTGGCGGTATCCAAACCAACCTTTTTAAACTCTTCAATAATCCACGCTTCGATTTCGTCGGAGAACTCTGTTAACTCAACATCCTCTTCCATTCCCTCGCGGTAGACATCAATTTCATAGCCCGTCAGTTGTCCAGCAAGACGAATGTTAAATCCGCCACGGCCAATCGCCTTGGACACTTCACTTGGATCCATCATCACCTCAACACGCTTGGTCTCATCGTCAATTTTGACGGAGGTAACTTTAGCCGGGCTCAAAGCACGGGTAATCATCAATTGGGTATTGTTGGTAAAGTTAATTACATCAATGTTTTCGTTTCCAAGCTCGCGGACAATACCGTGGATACGCGATCCTTTCATTCCGACGCATGCGCCAACTGGGTCAATACGATCGTCGTAAGAGTCTACTGTAACTTTTGCTTTTTCTCCAGGAACACGGACGGCTTTTTTGATGGTAATCAGTCCATCAAAGACTTCAGGAATTTCTTGTTCGAATAATTTTTCCAAAAATCGTGGTGCTGTTCGGGACATGATAATACTTGGCTTGGCCCCTTTAAGTTCAACGCTTTCGATTATCCCGCGCACATTATCTCCTTTGCGGTAAAAGTCGGAAGGGATTTGTCTGTCTTTAGGTAAAATGATTTCGTTTCCTTCATCGTCTAATAGGATCACGACTCTATTTCGAATGTGGTGTACTTCGGCGGTGTAAATTTCACCGACCAAATCAATAAATTGCTTGTAGATGATGGTATTGTCGTGCTCGTGAATTCGTGCCACAAGGTTTTGGCGCAATGCCAATACAGAGCGACGTCCTAGGTCAGCTAATTTTACTTCTTCAGAGACATCTTCACCAACTTCAAAGTCTGGTTCGATTTTACGGGCTTCGGTAAGCTCAATCTCTTCATTTTCGTCTTCGACTTTACCGTCTTCGACAACCACACGGTTTCTCCAGATTTCCAAATCGCCTTTATCGGGGTTGATAATGATATCAAAGTTGTCGTCGGTCCCAAATTTTTTCTTTAGGGTATTGCGAAACACCTCTTCCAAAATGGACATAAGCGTTACGCGATCGATGAATTTTTCATCTTTAAACTCAGAGAAGGACTCTATAAGGGCCAGATTTTCCATGTTTATTTATTGAATTGTATTTGTACTGTTGCTTTTTTGATTTGTGTAAACGGAAGCTTTGCCTCCTTGGTTACAGTATGTTTTCCTTTCCCTATGGGCTTAGGCTCTCGGGCTTTCCATTGTAGCAAAATTTGTGCTTCGTCTACATGGGCTAGTGTACCCTTTATTTGTTCATCGGATTCGGTGCATATATTGAGGATGCGACCTAGGTGTTTTTGGTATTGGCGCGGCAACCTAAGCGGTGTTGCAGCCCCAGCGGATCCAACTTCTAAAGAAAAATCGTGTTCTTCCCTATCTAGATTGTGTTCGATATGTCTGCTTACACGCATGCATTGTTCCAAGGTTACTCCAGTGTCGCCATCTAGTACAACACGGATGTGCGAAGCTAGATCAATGCTTATGTCCACCAAAAATAAAGTGGACTGCTCGGCCAAGGCTTCGTTGAGTAATTCGTGTACGCGTTTATTAAACTCCATAAAATAAAAAAGAGGACTGAGTCCCCTACCGCTATCCGTTAAACGGGGCAAATATAGAAATAAAATTCCGATTTTGTATATTTACTGTATCAGTTCCTAATCTTTACGCCATTTACGAAGCATTGAACCCCAAGTTTTGTGTTATTAAGCATGCCATTACCACCCTTATTTTTCGAAGTATCGGTGTAGGCTTAGTGATGCCTTATTTTCATGTTAAACAGCTTTTTAGACAATGAAAAAAGAAATTTTTCCTAAAGAAAATGGAATTGCAATTAATTAAATCGAAAATACACATTATAAGAAATAGTAAAGTAATCCACAATAGAGGTCTTGCAGAATTATATAGTGCTGAAACCAAAGTGCCAAAACAAGCTGTTAGAAGAAACATCAATCGCTTTCCAGAGGATTTTATGTCTGTATTGTCCAAAAGTGAATGAAAAACGTTGAGGTCACAATTTGTGACTTAAAATCATAATACGGAAAAAAGGTTCACACCAAGAATTGCTTTCACTGAAACGAGAATATCATATGCTTTGGAAGAATCAAACAGCTCTAAGATAAAAGCAAAAAAACCTCACTTAAATAAGCAAGGGTTTTGTTGGCCTACTAGGGATCGAACCTAGACTCTTCTGAACCAAAATCAGACGTGTTGCCAGTTACACCATAGGCCAAAATTTCATATTCCGTTTTAAGTCGGAAAAACACTTCTATCGAACCTAGTCTGATTTTGAATCAGACCTGCCTGCAGCAGGCAGGCGTGTTGCCAGCCTGGGCGCCTGTGGCGACTTACACCATAGGCCAATGAGGCTGCAAAAATAACATAAAGTTTTTGTTGTGCCAATAGTTTAAATAATCTTGTGTCGGTTTTGTTAGAAATTGTACTTTTATCCCTCAATTATGTATATGAATTTTACAAAAGGAAACACCCTTACAGGCTGGTTTGTTTTTTGTGTCGCCCTAACTACCTACTACCTAACAGTAGAGCCAACAGCTAGCTACTGGGATTGTAGTGAATACATCGCTACTTCTGCTAAATTACAGGTTGGACATCCGCCGGGAGCTCCTCTTTTCCAAATGATGGGTGCTGTACTTTCTTCCTTTGCCAGTAGTCCAGAACGCATCGCCTTTTGGGTAAATATGATGTCTGTACTAGCCAGTGCTTTTACGATACTATTTTTATTTTGGTCGCTAACACGCATCATCACCCGTTTTGTCATAAAAGACGAAAAACCCAAGGGTACGCAAGCATTTTTGGTGCTTGGCGCAGGCGTCGTTGGGGCACTTAGCTACGCCTTTTCAGACAGCTTTTGGTTTAATGCCGTGGAGGCAGAAGTGTATGCCATGGCCATGTTTCTAACTGCGGTTCTGTTTTGGCTAGGCTTGCGCTGGGAAGCAGAAATGCACACACCCAAAGGAGATCGATGGTTGGTGCTGATTGCTTTTCTTATTGGGCTTTCTTTTGGGGTACACTTTATGGCCTTACTCACCGTGCCTGCTATTGGCATGTTGCACTACTTTAGACAGTATACCTTTTCGTGGAAATCATTTATTATTGCCAATATTGTTTCGGTAGCCGTGCTACTCTTTATCTTTAAACTACTCCTTCCACTAACCCTTGCCTATTTTGGTCATGCAGAAGTGTTTTTTGTTAACTCCTTTGGCTTACCCTTCAACTCAGGAACCGTCATTGCAGGGCTTTCAATTATCGGTTTATTTATTTGGGGATTGCGTTTTACACGACGAAAAAAATGGGTCGAAGCCAACACAGCACTATGGTGCATTGCGTTTATTTTGGTTGGTTTTTCTTCTTGGATTATGCTACCGATTCGCGCCAATGCTAATACGGTCATCAACGAAAACGCCCCTACTGATGCGCGTGCCTTGCTCGCCTACTACAACCTAGAACAGTATCCAGAAACACATCTCTTCTACGGCCCTATGTATACCGATATGTATTCCGGACAAGACGCCCAGGATCCTTACAAAGACGATAAGCCTAAATATGAAAAAGACTTAAAAACAGGTCGTTACGTGGTGGTTAATGCATGGAAAGATGCGCGTATCAATGCCAACAGCAAGCATACAGGTTTGCTTCCGCGAATGTGGAGCTCGGGAAATGCTGTGAATTACATCACCTATTTTGGTGCACCCGATTTTGATATCAAACCCGAATACCGCAATCAAGAGCAGCTTATTAATGCAGTAAATGATTTTATTTCAAGAGTCAACAACCAAGAGGTAGATGCTGAAGGTTACCATCAGTTTTTACAACGCTTCGGTGCTTATATTGACATCGAAAAGCCAAGCTTACTGGACAACTTGGAATACTTCTTTACCTTTCAGGTAAGTTATATGTACTTCCGCTATTTTATGTGGAATTTTGCTGGAAAGCAAAATGATTTACAGGGGAAACTGGACCCTTTTAATGGCAATTGGATAAGCGGCATTTCCTGGCTTGATGGTTTTCGTTTGCTGCCTCAAGAGGGGCTGTATGATGACGCAAAAAACAACAAAGGGCGGAACACCTATTATATGCTACCCTTATTCTTAGGGATACTCGGGGCACTCTTTTTTTACCAACAAGACAAAAAGCGCTTTTGGGTGCTGTTGTTGTTATTTCTCTTTACCGGTCTTGCCCTAAAAGTTTATTTAAACGAACGCATCTTTGAGCCTAGAGAACGCGATTATGCGCTGGTGGGTTCTTTTTACGTATTCTGCATATTTATTGGGGTTGGCGTACTTGCTTTTGCCGACAGTCTCAAGCGATGGATAGGTCCAAAGGTGGGCGTCCCGCTTGCTGTACTGCTATGCATCCTCGCAGTTCCTGTGCTGATGGGCTCACAAAACTGGGACGATCACGACCGATCGAATCGCTACACGGCGCAATCCACCGCCAAGGCATACCTCGATTCTGTAGATGAGGATAAAGATGCCATCATTTTTACGATCGGGGATAACGACACCTTTGCCATATGGTATGCTCAAGAAATTGAGGGTTATCGAACCGATGTACGTAGCATCAACACCCAGCTATTGGCTACAGATTGGTATATAGATCAGCTTAAGCGAAAAACCTACGAAAGCAATCAGGTACCTTCCCAGCTTAACCACAATCAATACGCCTATGGCACACGTGATTACATCAAATTTGAGGCAATAATCGACAGTGTTCGATGGGATTTAGGTGATTTTGTCGACTGGGTAGCAAGCGACAATCCACGTACGCGCTACAAGCACTTACTGCAGCAATACGAGATTGACCTAAGTCAAGTCCCCGAACAAACCCAAAACTTGGTGTACTATCCAACGAACAAGATTCGCATCCCCGTAAATAAAGATAATGTACTTAAAAGTGGCGTAGTAAAGCCCGAAGATGCAAACCTCATTGTGGACTATATCGATGTTGATTTGCCAACATCAGGCCTGTACAAAAATCGCATCATGATGCTCGATATACTGCGCAATAACGATTGGAAACGACCTATTTACTTTACAGGTGGTAGCTATGAAGATGAAGAATATTTCTGGATGAAAGAGTACTTACAACTCGATGGTTTGGTATATAAATTAGTTCCCATACGAACACCAGAAAATCCAGTTAATCCCTATGAATTGGGACGTATCGACTCCGATATTATGTATGATATTGTTAAAAAATGGGATTGGGGAAATGCAAATAGTCCAGATATCTACCACGATCCCGAGACGCGGAAAAACAGCATCTCCTTCCGATCCAATATGGTACGTTTAGCTGAGGAACTTGTTCTCAAGGAGCAAACAGCAAAAGCCGTTGAAATTTTGGATTTATGCATGGAGAAAATGCCCTTAGATTATTTTGGTTATTACGCTTTAGTGACGCCAATAGTGGCCATGTACTATCAAGCTGGTGCCGAAGAAAAAGCGAGCACACTAGCCCTTGCACTAGCCGAAAAATACACCGACAAACTGCGTTATTACACAAGCTTTAGTGCAACAGATCAACAACTCTATGCAGAAACAATATTGACTGATGTCGAGCGTTTACGTGCTATTGTTGATGCTGCTGTAGGTGCAAAGGACACGGTTACTGCCAGTCAGCTTATACGAGATTTCACCGATTCCTCTCGATTGTTTGCTCCACTGTATTCTGCGTATGATTATTACACACCTATGGCCGCTTATGTTTCTGTGCTTTTTGAGGCAGAAATGCCTGAGTCGGGTCGCATGCTGTTTGACGCCATTGCGCAAGCTTATCGAAACAGGCTAGCTGTTTTTAGTCAGGTGCCAGAAGAGGAATTGAGTTATTATACACAAAGCATACGCCTGGAAGTAGATGCGTATCAAAAGCTCTTGGAAATTTATCAAGAAAAAGAACCCAATTTGGACAGCGTATCCACTGCCAACAAGGCCTTTCGAAAGGCAACGTCGCCTTATGTTATAGACTAAATAAAGTCCTTCATCAAACCGATGAGTGTATTCGCATCTTGTTCGCCACTTTGGCGCCATACCATTTCTCCTGATTTGTAAATCATTAAAGTAGGTAGGCCTTTTACGCGAAGTGCTTCGGCTAACTTGGGGTTTTTGTCTACATCGATCTTGACTACCTTCCCCGTATCGCCCATGGCAGCAGCTACATCACGAAGTACCGCATGCATCTGTACGGAAGGGTCATTCCAATCTGTATAAAAGCTCAACAGAATGGGAATATTTGCATCAATTAATTCGCCAAACTTAGACATCGTGTCCGTTTTATGTGTCAAAAATACGCTTTTTCCATAACTCAGCTCTATTTTGACTCCGTGTACATAGAATAAGTAAAGTAAAAGACCACCTACATTTTTTTAACCTCGTTAATAGTTCCTATTTTTAGCCAAACTATTTTGTCTAATTCATGGCACAAAAACGATTATTCCTTCTTGATGCATATGCCCTTATTTTCCGTGGGTACTACGCCTTTATCAAAAATCCGCGTATCAACTCCAAAGGGATGGATACCAGCGCCATACTCGGATTTACCAACTCCTTATTTGATGTCATCAAAAGAGAACGACCCGATTACCTAGCTGTTGCCTTTGACAAAGGGGGTTCCAAAGTCCGCAGCGAATTATTTACCGATTACAAAGCCAACCGTTCAGAAACACCCGAAGCGATTAAGATTGCCGTTCCCTACATCCAAAACATTCTCAAAGCGCTGCATATTCCTGTAGTTGAATTGGAAGGATACGAAGCAGATGATATTATTGGAACCTTAGCAAAGCAGGCGGAAAAGGAATCCTTTCAGGTATTTATGGTCACGCCAGATAAAGATTTTGCCCAGTTGGTTTCGGAGAATATTTTTATGTATCGCCCTGCGCGGATGGGCAACGATATAGAAATTTGGGGCATACCCGAAGTACAAAAAAAGTTTGAAATAACACATCCCGAACAAGTAATAGACTACTTGGGCATGATGGGTGATGCTGTAGATAATATTCCTGGACTTCCCGGTGTAGGAGACAAAACTGCAAAGAAGTTTATCGCTCAATACGGGAATATGGAAACGCTACTTGAGAACACCCAAGACCTAAAAGGTAAAATGAAAGAACGCGTGGAAGCCAACAAAGCGTTGGGTGTACTGTCCAAAAAACTAGCACGTATACTGCTCGATGTTCCTGTCCAATTTGATGCAGAAGACTATATCCTTAGCGAACCCAATGTAACTGCCGTACGCGAAATCTTCCTTGAACTTGAATTCAGACGCCTCAGCGAATCTTTTGTCAAAATATTCCATCCGCATTCGGAAACTAATACTCCAAAAACAGAAAAAAAAGAAACAAGTGCTCCGGCACAAGCTTTTGACTTATTTAATCAGCCGGGTAGTGGACAAAACGAAATGCCTGCCGCCTACAAAACACTTGCTACCTCAGCACATCATTACCAGTGCGTCACAACAAAACTAGCGCGTTCACTTTTGGTCCGTGCTATGCTAAGTCAACAAAGCGTGTGTTTTGATACCGAAACTACGGGTTTGGATGCGGTCAGTGCCCAGCTGGTAGGAATTGCGTTTAGTTGGCAAGTAAAAACCGGATACTATGTTCCCATGCCTGAAGAAATGGATGAGCGAAATACCATACTAAACGACCTTCGCCCATTTTTCGAAAATGAATCCATCCAGAAAGTGGGGCAAAACCTCAAATACGACCTCAAAATACTGCAGCAACACGGCGTTCCTGTAAAAGGTCCGCTGTTTGATACCATGCTTGCGCACTATATCATCAACCCTGATATGCGCCACAACATGGATGTATTGGCCGAAACCTATTTGGGCTACCAGCCCAAACCCATTACAGACCTCATTGGCAAAAAAGGTAAAAATCAAGGCTCCATGCGCGATGTGCCTTTGGACCAACAAACCGAATATGCCGTTGAAGATGCAGCTATCACCTGGCAACTAAAAGAACATTTTGAAACAGAATTAGGGAAAAACGAACAGCGCAAACTACTGGACGAAGTAGAACTGCCCCTGGTTCGCGTACTGGCTGCCATGGAACTTGCCGGAATCAGAATAGACGTACCCTACCTTAACACCATGGCGAAACAACTAAGCCAAGAAGCCACAGATTTGGAGCAACGCATCTTCGAGCAAGCAGGTGAAACATTTAACCTAGCATCGCCCAAACAATTAGGTCCCATCTTGTTTGACAAACTTAAGCTGGTTGACAAGCCTAAAAAAACAAAAACAGGGCAGTATTCGACGGCAGAAGATGTGCTTTCTACGCTTGCCAAAGACCATTCCATAGTGGCCGATATTTTGGAGTGGCGCAGTGTGCAAAAGTTAAACAACACCTATGTGTCTGCGTTGCCAGAAGACGTAAATGAGCAAACCCAGCGCATCCATACCGTGTACAACCAAGCCGTTGCTGCTACGGGGCGTCTGAGCAGTAACCACCCTAATCTGCAAAATATTCCGATACGTACCCCACGTGGGCAACAAGTACGCAAGGCTTTTGTAGCCAAGGATGAGGCGCATGTACTAATGGCAGCCGATTACTCACAGATTGAGTTACGCATCATTGCCTCATTGAGTGAAGATCCCAATATGCTGGCGGCCTTTCAAAACAAGGAAGATATTCATGCCAGTACAGCGGCACGAGTGTTTGGCGTTCCGCTTGATGATGTAACACGCGAACAAAGAAGCCAAGCCAAAACGGTCAACTTTGGTATCATTTACGGGGTATCGGCTTTTGGACTGAGCAACCAAACCACACTAAACCGTACGGAAGCAAAAGCGCTAATAGATGCGTATTACGAAAGCTACCCTAAGTTAAAGGCTTATATGAGCGAACAGGTAAACTTTGCCCGCGAGCACGGTTATGTGGCTACCGTTTTGGGGAGGCGACGTTATTTGCGAGACATCAATTCGCGTAATGCAATTGTGCGTGGTGCTGCCGAGCGCAATGCGGTCAATGCTCCCATTCAAGGAAGTGCTGCAGATATCATTAAGGTGGCTATGCTACGCATTTTCGATCGCCTAGAAGCCGAAAAGCTAAAGGCAAAGATGCTTTTGCAGGTTCACGATGAGCTGGTTTTTGAATGTCCGAAGAACGAACTAGATATGTTACAATCGCTTGTTAAAACAGAAATGGAAAACGCCCATAAACTACATGTACCACTAACGGTAGATATAGGTGTAGGTCAGAATTGGCTAGAGGCGCATTGATTTTTTTTATATTTGATTGTCTTTTCCTTTAAAGATAAGTACCAAATTTTTAACTCTTCAAAATACATTTTGGATATCTACATGATATCAATAGTTCTGTTTGCTTTTTTTGAACTTAAACGAACTCGTTATCCATAACAAAGCCCATTGGTCTGCGCGTGTACTATAGCAAGACGCGGTAGTACTTGGAAAGGAAATAGAATGATAAGAGAACATAAAAAATAATATTATGAAACGTTTATTAATATTTGCCATTTTAGCGATTTCTAGTTTAGGAATTGCACAAGATAAATGGAAAACCTCTTTAGAACTTGATTTTGGTTTCCCAAGCGATTGGGTATATGAATATCAATATGCACCTCATAAATTTAGATTTGAAGATTTAGAGGACTCTGGGTTTTTACTAAACTCCTTTGGTGTTCAGGGATACCACGGATACTTTATAACAAATACCCTAAGCATTGGTCCTGTGGGTGGGTTTAATTATCAATCTACACACAAACTTTCCATGTTGCGATTAGGAGCAAGGTTTCAACTTCATTTTACTGATAAAAATAATGCTTTTACCTATTTACAGTTTTCAAATAATTTTTCTTTAAACTATGAAAAGTTTAAAGCAGGACCACACATAAGGTACGGATTAGCTTTTCCTGTTATGAGAGGGGAGGCCTATATGCTGTCATTAAATCTTTTTGGAGAGCTAAATAATTATTATATGAATGGAAGTAAACCACTACTAGAGTATGTTGGTATTGAAACACCTGTATTGCTAAGAGAAAAGTTACATATTGGCATTAGCATTGGGGTAACTTTCTAGTTATGAGTACAACAGGGCGCTTGTTATGGTTGCTTAGCACAGAAATGACATGTGGCTTTTTTTTGTGCACTATCCCCAAAAAACAAATCCAAAAATAGGGTTTGCATTATTGGGGATAGTTTGTACATTTGCAGCCCGCCAAACAGGGGTGAATTCTGTTTGTCGGAAACGAGCAAAAACATATCCTGTGGACTCATTAAGTTATAAAACCGTATCCATCAACAAGCAAAACGCTGATAAACAGTGGGTTGTGGTTGATGCTGCCGACCAGATTCTAGGTCGCTTTTCGTCAAAAGTAGCCAAGCTATTGCGTGGCAAATACAAGCCAAGCTTCACGCCTCACGTGGACTGCGGCGACAATGTCATTGTCATCAATGCAGAAAAAATCAAGCTAACGGGCAACAAATGGACCGAGAAATCCTATATCCGACATACGGGTTATCCAGGTGGTCAGCGTTCGCTTACGGCTACAGAATTGTTTGAAAAAGACCCAACACGCGTTGTCGAAAAGGCAATCAAAGGTATGCTCCCAAAAAATAAATTAGGTGCTGAATTGTTCCGTAACTTATATGTGATCGCTGGTGATGCACACAACCACGGAGGACAACAGCCAACAGTATTAAATATTAACGAGCTAAGCTAATATGGAAACCATTCACAAAATTGGGCGTCGCAAAACTGCCATCGCACGTGTTTATCTTTCTAAAGGGAAAGGTGCCATCACGGTAAATAAAAAACCCTTGGACGTGTATTTTGCTCCCGCTACCTTACAATACAAAGTAAATCAACCCTTTGCCTTAACAGAGACTGCTGGTCAATACGATTTGACAGCTTCTGTGGTTGGTGGAGGACCCAACGGACAAGCTGAGGCGGTACGCCTTGCTATTTCTAGAGCACTTTGTGCCATAGACGAAGAGTTCCGCACCGTACTAAAGCCCGAAGGACTACTCACGCGTGATCCCAGAATGGTGGAGCGCAAAAAGTTTGGCCAAAAGAAGGCAAGAAAAAAATTCCAATTCTCGAAACGTTAACCTCAACGTTGCGCTTGCGCAACATCAAGTTCATTTAAATACCATTATTAATTTGTTGCCATTAGTTTAGCATCTAAATAGCCAAGGCCGAAAATCGCCACTTGGATATTGCTAATCAGGGAACGTAAACTATTACAACAATGTCTAAAATAGAAGTCAAAGACCTACTCGATGCCGGAGTGCATTTTGGTCACCTTACCCGCAAGTGGAATCCAAATATGGCGCCATATATCTATATGGAACGCAACGGGATTCACATCATCAACCTGTACAAATCGGTTGCCAAAATAGAAGAAGCCAACGAAGCGCTTAGAAAAATTGCTGCGTCTGGACGTAAAATCTTATTTGTTGCTACCAAGAAACAAGCAAAGGATATCGTTTCTGAAAAAGTAGCCAACGTAAACATGCCATACATCACTGAACGCTGGCCTGGTGGTATGCTGACCAACTTTGTTACCATCCGTAAGGCGGTAAAGAAAATGGCAGCCATTGATAAAATGAAAGCTGACGGTACTTTTGAAACGCTTTCTAAAAAGGAAAAACTACAAGTAGACCGTTTACGTGCCAAGTTAGAGAAAAACTTAGGTTCCATCTCAGATATGACGCGTCTTCCTGGCGCTTTGTTTATTGTCGACACTCGTCGCGAGCATATCGCCGTTAAAGAAGCACAAAAATTAAATATCCCGATTTTTGCAATGGTAGATACCAATGCAGACCCGCGCGAGGTGGACTACATCATTCCATCGAATGACGATGCATCTAAATCGATTGAAAAAATCATGACACTTGTTACTGACGCTGTTGCTGAAGGACTACAAGAACGTCAAAAAGACAAAGCCGAGGCCGAAGCTGCAGCCAGTGAAGGTGAAGTGGTGACGCCAACTGCCGAAAAGCCAGTTGAAGAAGCCAAAGTAGAAGCTGAGCCTGTCAAAGCCGAAGCTGAGCCTACTGAAGCAGATAAACCTGCCGAAGCTGCACCTGTTGAAGAAGCTAAAGCTGAGCCTACTGAGGAAGATAAACCTTCCGAGGCTAAGAAAACCACCAAAGCGAAAAAGAAAGCTGCGCCAAAAGCGAAAAAAACAGCCGCTAAAACAACAAAGAAAGCTGCACCAAAAGCGAAAAAAGCAAGTGCGCCTGAAGTAGAAACGGAAGAACCAACTGAAGAAGACAACTAAATAAAATACACTATGTCAAAAATTACTGCTGCTGAAGTAAACAAACTGCGCAAAACAACTGGTGCAGGCATGATGGACTGTAAAAAAGCCTTGGTAGAATCTGGAGGAGACTTCGAAGCTGCCATTGAATTACTTCGTAAAAAAGGGCAAAAGGTTGCTGCAAACCGCGCCGACCGTGATTCCTCTGAAGGTGCTGTAATCGCACGTGTAAACGGCGATGCAACCGTAGGTGTTGTCGTGTCGATTAACTGCGAAACAGACTTTGTTGCCAAAAACGATAGCTACCTAGAGTTAGCGAATAAATTGGCGGATATTGCACTGGAGCACGATTCGAAAGATGCCTTTTTGGGCGCTAGTTTTGAGGGTAATCTTAGTGTTGCGGACAAACTAACGGAACAAACAGGTGTTATTGGTGAAAAGATTGAAATCGGTGGCTTTGAACGTTTGGAAGCTCCTTTTGTGGGGTTGTACATTCACGCTGGAAATAAGATTGCCACACTTGTTAGTCTTTCTGCTGCTGTAGAGGGTGCTGCAGAAGCTGCGAAAAATGTGGCCATGCAAGCCGCTGCGATGAACCCTATTGCGCTTAACGAAGATGGCGTTGATGCTGCGGTTATCGAAAAGGAAATCGAAATTGCTAAAGATCAACTACGTGCCGAAGGCAAGCCTGAAGCTATGCTCGATAATATTGCCAAAGGAAAAATCAAGCGATTTTTTAAAGACAACACCTTGGTTAACCAAGACTTTATCAAAGATAGTAAGCAAAGTGTTTCGGCTTATGTAAGCTCGGTTCACACAGACCTAAGCGTTACGGGCTTTAAGCGTCTGGCACTAGGCTAGTCCTAAACCTTTGTTAAAAAATAGAGCAAGACCCCGCCAATAAGGCGGTCTTTTTTGTTTTTTCTCATTTTTATTATTTTTGAAAGGAATAAGATCCCCAAGTCTATGTCTGCAAAAAATATCTTTAGAATACTAAATTATATCGTAGATGTCACCGTATTGTTGGTATTTATTGCCAGCATTACCCATGTGGAGTTTCCATTTAGAAAACAACTATTATATACGTCACTAGTTTATGTGCTCGTGATGGATATAGGAATTCAAATATTAAGGAAAAAAAAGTGAGTCGAATGTGCCATGTAAACTTATTCGTATGTATAAAAACAAGCTGATTTGGCTTTTATTCTTTTTTATTCTAGTGCTGTTTATTTTAGAACTGAGCTTCCATTTCATCTCCGGGATGCTAACGCCTTATGTAAGTAATGAATTGTGAAAATAGTAGTGCTTAGAGATATTCTTGTTTTAAAAAAAATATAATTTTAGGCCAATGAAAAAAAATACATCTTTCTAATCGTTATTATACCTCTAATCATATTAGCTAAATATGATAGTATAATTCATTTTCTACAACATCTGTATAAATAAGTGGGGTCTTTTTTTTATCTTGGCTAGTGGTAATTGCGCATCAAGTGAAAAAGTACACTTTACTGTTGTTTTTTAGCTTTTTTGTTAGCTTTGCGCAACAGATTACAGTTCTGGATAGCCTTACCCAAAAATCCATCCCCTTTGTTCATGTATATGATGGCACCAAAGGCGTAATCGGAAGCGAGGCAGGTGTATTTTATTGGAATCCGCAAGACCCGGCAGATTCGCTTTCGCTATCGTGTGTGGGCTATGCCAGTAGAAAAATAGCCAAATCCCAACTGCAGGACAGCATCTACCTCAGCCCCAAAGCCGTAGCCCTTTCAGCGGTGGTCGTCTCCAATAGAACACTAAGTGCCGACGAAATCATGGAGCGAGTGTTGCAAAACACAGCCCAAAATATGGACTTTGGACTTTCTTCTAGTGAAGTGTTTGTAGAACGCAAAAGTTACAACGAAACCCAAAAAATGGATATCGACATTAAAAAATCGACCATTGAGGAGCTCGACCAATCCTTTACGGATGAAATGCTTCAAAAAATGCCCGAAATGGAACAGTATGTGTACTATACAAAAAGTAAGTGGCTACGCGATAGCGGAGGGCTAAAAAACCATAAGCTTGAAGTGATGCAAGCCGCAAACCTTATAGACTCATTGAACGAACAGACCTATTCCTCCATGGAAGAAAGCATCCAAGAAATACTGGATAAACGAGTGAAGAAAAACTCCTATTTTAAAGTCAAATCGGGGCTGTTCTTTTCTCAAAAGATAGACAACAACTCAGAGGAAGCGGATACTGTAGCCCAAGACAGTGTCAAAATTAAGCCGAAAGATTACGCCAAAAGACAACTCGGCAGGCTGCAACAACTGGTAAACAAAAAACTATTTCACGAAAAAAATTGGGCACTGCCCTTTCTGGAAAAACCAAGTAAGTATTCATTCTCCAACGAAGGTATTCTCTACGACCTTGGTGCTCCCGTATATAAGCTGCGATTTAGCTCCAAAAGGAAAAAGGATTTTAGCGGTTACCTGCTTGTTGATGTGGATGATTTTGGCGTGCACAAGATTGCTTATTACAATAATCGACACCTAAACAGGATAAAATTATTTGGCTTGTTTTATGAAGAAAAACTAAACAACCGAACCTATGTATTTATCAAAAACCAAATAAATAAATACACGCTATACCAAATAGCAGAGGAAAAAGAATCAAAGTTTGGGCTGAAAAGACCTATAAAAATTATTGAAAAAAACAAAGTTGTGAAAGGACGCAACAGGCAAAATGTGCTGTCTATGGATATTAACCTTCAAATGAAAAACGTTGAGGTACTAAACATCTATTTCAATTCATTTAGGAATATTTCCAAGAAGGAATTTGATGACTTTACGCTGGTACACCAAGTACTCCCTACGGACTACTATTCGCTAGATGCTGTTCGAGAAGTCATGCCAGGGCTTCCCATAAACTAGCAAGGGCACAACTATCGCCACGAACTTATTATATTTGCATAAAATCACTCCATGCAATACAAACGAATACTACTTAAGCTAAGCGGAGAGGCACTCATGGGCGACCGAACCCATGGCATAGACCCCAAACGTTTGTCTGAATATGCCCAAGACATCAAAGAAATTGTTTCGATGGGTGTTGAAGTAGCCATCGTCATTGGTGGAGGAAATATTTTCCGCGGTGTTGCTGCTGCTAGCAATGGTATGGATCGTGTACAAGGCGATTATATGGGCATGCTTGCCACCTGTATTAACGGGATGGCCTTGCAAAGTGCATTGGAAGATGCTGATGTACCTACACGCTTGCAAACAGCCCTAAAGATTGAGGCCATTGCAGAGCCCTATATCAAAAGAAGAGCTGTCCGCCACCTAGAAAAGGGACGTGTCGTCATCTTTGGTGCAGGCACTGGAAATCCATTTTTCACTACAGACTCGGCGGCCGTTTTACGTGCCATTGAGGTCAGTGCCGATGTCATTCTAAAAGGAACGCGTGTAGATGGAATCTATACCGCCGATCCAGAAAAAGATAAGTCAGCGCAAAAGTTTGACAACATAAGCTTTAAAGATGTGCTAAGCAAAGGACTCAAGGTCATGGACATGACCGCCTTTACGCTCAGTCAAGAAAACGAGCTTCCCATTATCGTGTTTGACATGAATATCCCGGGAAATCTAAAAAAAGTAATCAAAGGAGAATCGATTGGAACTCTAGTAAATTTGTAAACTATGGAGGAAATAGAACTTATCATGGATATGGCTAATGAGGCCATGAACAAAGCCCTAGAACACCTAGACAAATCGTTCATTAATATTCGTGCCGGCAAGGCCAATCCTGTGATGCTTTCTTCAGTAAAAGTAGATTATTACGGAACACAAACACCACTGAATCAAGTAGCCAACGTAAACACCCCCGATGCCCAAACCCTCTCTGTTCAGCCTTGGGAAAAAGCACTCATCCCCGAGATTGAAAAAGCGATTATGGTTGCAAACTTGGGTTTTAACCCCATGAACAACGGTGAGTCGGTGATTATCAGTATACCGCCCCTTACTGAGGAGCGCCGCCGAGAGCTAGTCAAATTAGCCAAGGCAGAAGCGGAGTACGCCAAAGTGGGTGTACGCAATGCCCGAAAAGAGGCTAATGCAGAATTAAAAAAAATAGACCTTTCTGAAGACGAATTGAAAAATGCAGAAGTTGATGTCCAGGAAGCAACAGATAAATTTATCGCAACAATAGACGATAAATACCAAATTAAAGAAAAAGAAATCATGACCGTTTAGGTCATGTAGAAACATTGCTATGATAGAATGGATAAATACACGCTTCTGGGGAAGCGTGGCAAGGCTTATCCTGCGTAACCGTATTGCTTTTTTGGTGGTCATATTAGCGACCACTTTTTTTCTTTCAACAAAGTGGAGTAACATTCGTTTCAGCTTTACAGAGGCAAATTTGCTTCCGGACAATCATCCCTTTAACACCTACTACGACGCCTTTTTGGACCGCTTTGGCGAAGAAGGTAATATGGTTGTCTTGGGTGTGCAAGATGAGGACTTTTTTACGCCTGATAAGCTCTTTCGCTGGAAGGCACTTGGGGATAGCCTCGCCCTTTCGCCTAGTATTGATCAAGTAGTAGGCATAAGCACGCTGACACAACTAAATCGCAATAGAAAAACCCGTGCTTTTGAGCTGGCACCCATTCCCAACCAAGCGCCTCAAACTCAGGATGAGGCGCGCGCACTAAAAAACTGGTTGTACGAGAAACAGCCACTCTACGATCAGCTTTTATTTAATAAAGAGACTGGGGTTATTCAAACAGCTGTATACCTCCGCCCCGAAGTGGTTAACAGTGGAGCTCGGCAAGCCTTTGTAGACGAAGTGCTCATACCAAAAGTAGCCGAATATGAAACGGAATCAGGCTTGGATGTACGTATTTCGGGGATGCCATATATCCGCACCCTAAATGCCAAGATGATCTTAGACGAAATTGGCATGTTCGTTGTTGTGGCAACCTTGGTTACCACGCTTATCTTCTTCTTGTTTTTTAGGTCCTACCGCGCAACATTCATTTCCATGTCAATAGTTGTTATTGGGGTGATGTGGGCTTTTGGTATCATTGGCTTACTGGGGTTTGAGATTACCGTGCTTACGGCGCTTATTCCACCCATTATTATTGTCATTGGTGTACCCAACTGTATTTTTCTGATCAACAAATATCAAAACGAAATCAAAAAACACGGGAATCAGGCGCGTTCGTTACAACGCGTCATTTCGAAAATTGGAAATGCCACGCTGATGACCAATATGACTACTGCTTGTGGATTTGCTACTTTTATGCTGACCGATAGTACCTTGCTTCGTGAATTTGGCATTGTTGCTTCGATCAATATTATGATGATTTTTGTGTTGTCATTGTTGTTGATTCCCATCATTTACAGCTATATGTCTGTTCCAAACAAAAAACATTTGGAGCATCTTAACCGTACATGGATGTCTCAATTTGTAGCTTGGATGGAGCGAATTGTGCGCCACCGCCGTGTATCTGTATACTTTATATCGGTATTTGCCTTGATGCTAAGCATAACGGGAATGTATCAAATTCGTTTATCGGGCACCATCATCGATGATATGCCTAGAAAGGCTGCCTTTTACAAAGACATCCGTTTTTTCGAAACACACTTTAAGGGGGTTATGCCCATCGAAATCATGATTGATACCAAGCGTAAAAATGGTGCCACACGACTTAGTACACTCAACCGTATGAATCGTTTTGAAAACGAATTACGCGAAATAGATGAGCTTTCAAATCCCGTTTCCGCCGTAGCAGTTGCCAAATATTTAAAGCAGTCTTTTTACAATGGAAACCCCAAGTATTTTCAATTACCTACCAATCAAGAAAATAATTTTATCCGCGCACATGCAAAGAACCTGGGAGGCGAAACAAACTTTTTGACACGTTTGGTAGACAGTACGGGGCAATATGCTCGTATATCGGTCATGCTACAAGATGTTACTACAGAACGGATGGAACGAATTGAGGGTGAGATGCAACGCCACATTGAGAAATACTTCCCAGCAGAACGCTTCGATGTTTCGATGACTGGAAAAGCGCTGGGCTATTTAAAAGGGACCCGCTTTTTGGTTCGCAATTTAGTGGTCTCGCTTAGCTTGGCCATTTTACTAATCGCTTTGTTTATGGCGTATATGTTCCGCTCGTTTCGGATGATTTTGATTTCACTCTTACCCAACGTCATCCCCTTGATTTTGACTGCTGGCATGATGGGTTTTTTGGGGATTGCTATCAAGCCATCTACCATCTTGGTCTTTAGTGTCGCTTTTGGTATCTCTGTTGATGATACCATTCATTATTTAGTCAAATACAGACAAGAGCTACAAGCCAACAGATGGAATGTAAAGAAAGCAGTATATGCAGCCTTGCGGGAAACTGGGGTAAGTATGTTTTATACCTCCATTGTACTTTTCTTTGGCTTTTCGGTATTTATGATTTCCAGCTATGGCGGAACGGTAGCTCTAGGCGGGCTTGTTTCCGCCACACTGTTATTTGCTATGTTGGCAAATCTTATTTTACTTCCAACGCTTTTGCTATCGCTTGAAAAGAAAATAGCCAACAAACAGATATTAAAAGAACCTAAATTTAAGGTTTTGCCCGAAGAGGAAGCAGAATAATTCCGTTATATTTGCCCCTGACATATAGCAAAAGATTTATGGATATTCGTCAACTTTTCTTGGGAGCACAACTAAACCAGAAGGTTCATCTTCGCGGTTGGGTACGTACCTTTCGCGCCAATCGATTTATTGCCCTAAACGACGGTTCTTGTTTGGCCAATATGCAGTGTGTGGTAAATTTTGAGCAAACATCAGAAGAAGTATTAGCCGAGATTAATACCGGTGCAGCCATCGAAGTTATAGGTACGCTAGTCGAAAGTCAAGGTAAGGGACAAAAATTTGAAATACAAGTCGATTCACTGCGCATTTTGGGTGCCTCTAAACCTGATGAATACCCTATACAACCCAAAAAGCATTCACTCGAATTTTTACGTGAAAAAGCCCACTTGCGTGTACGCACCAATACCTTTGCTGCAGTAATGCGTGTTCGGGCAGCCTTGTCTTTTGCTGTACATCAATACTTTACCGATAATGGTTTTTATCAAGTACACACACCCATTATTACAGGGAGTGATGCCGAAGGTGCTGGAGAAATGTTTCGGGTAACTACCTTGGATCCCAATAATCCTAGCGACGAACCTGATTTTTTTGGTAAAGAAACCAACCTAACTGTTTCGGGTCAATTAGAGGCCGAAACCTACGCCATGGGGCTAGGAAAGGTATATACCTTTGGACCAACCTTTCGTGCAGAAAACTCCAACACCTCCCGTCACTTGGCTGAGTTTTGGATGATCGAACCAGAAGTTGCCTTTAACAACTTGGACGATAACATGGACCTTGCTGAAGATTTTATCAAGTCCGTTTTGGCCTATGTCCTCGAACACTGTCAAGAAGACTTGACATTTTTAGACCAACGCTTTGAGCAAGAAGAAGCTAAAAAGCCCCAGCAAGAGCGTAGCCCAATGGGGCTTTTGGAACGACTTAGCTTTGTTACTGAAAATGAATTTATGCGTGTTTCCTATACTGATGCGATTGAGATTTTGCGCAACTCCAAGCCGAACAAAAAGAAAAAATTTGCCTATCCCATAGATGGTTGGGGTGCTGATTTACAGAGCGAACACGAACGCTACCTAGTAGAAAAACACTTTAGCAGTCCCGTGATTTTATTTGACTACCCAGCAGAAATAAAAGCGTTTTACATGCGTATGAACGACGATGGCAAAACGGTACGTGCTATGGATGTATTGTTCCCTGGTGTTGGCGAAATGGTCGGCGGGTCACAACGTGAAGAACGCCTAGATAAACTCATCGAACGCATGCGTGCTATGGATATAGATGAAGAAGAGCTTTGGTGGTATTTGGATTTGCGCCGCTTTGGAACAGCAGAACATGCAGGCTTTGGGCTGGGGTTTGAACGTTTGGTGCTATACGCCACGGGAATGTCTAATATTCGTGATGTAATTCCTTACCCAAGGACTCCGCTAAATGCCTCGTTTTAGTTCATGTTACTGGGGTTTTGTACTTTTATAAGGCCCAAACACAAAAGATGCTAAAACAACACCTTCAATTTAAGCTTTCGCAAAAGCTATCACCACAGCAGATTCAGCTCATGAAGTTGATCCAGTTGCCCATACAATCGTTTGAGCAACAAATTCTACGTGAGATTGAAGAAAATCCTGCGCTTGCTTCTGGAAAAGAGGAGAGTGAAACACAAGATGAATTCGGAGAAACAGAAGCTGATGGAGGTGAGCTTATCGAAGCTGACGACATTGATATTGATGCATACTTAAGTGACGACGAAATTCCAGATTATCGACTAAGGGCGCAAAACTACAGCGCAGACGATGAAGACAAGCAGATTCCCTATGCAGGAGGCGTAAGCTTTCATCAGCAATTGATGCAACAGTTAGCTACTTTTACTTTTTCGGATGAGGAATACCGCATAGCATCCTTTTTGGTGGGAAGTATCGATACAAGCGGTTACATCCGGAGAGAACTCATAGATATTGTTGATGACCTTGCCTTTACTGAAAATATCTATACTGATGAGGAAAAGGTGCGGCAGATTCTTGCCTCTGTACAGCAATTAGATCCACCTGGCGTTGGAGCATTAGACTTACGCGATTGTCTGCTTATCCAGCTTAAGTGCAAAGCTACTAATCCAACAATAACCCATGCAATTGCCCTACTAGAACAACAGTTTGATGCCTTCACCAAAAAGCACTTTAGTAAAATCAAAATAAGGCTAAAAATTGACGATGAAGAGCTAAAAGCCTGCATGGAAGAGATTGCCAAGCTCAACCCAAAACCAGGTGCTGCCCACGGCAATGACACCAAAATGAATGCGCAAATCATCCCGGATTTTTCGATACAATTGGTTGACGGGCAACTCAGCCTTAGCCTTAACGGTCGTAATGCGCCTGAACTACATATTTCGGGCGAGTACAAAAACATGCTGTCGGGCTACAAAGAAGCCAAAGAGAAAAACAAAGAGCAGCAAAAGGCCGTTCAGTTTATCAAGCAAAAGTTAGATGCTGCGCGCTGGTTTATTGATGCCATCAAGCAACGGCAACACACCCTTTACCAAACGATGAATACCATCATGGAATTTCAACGAGCGTATTTCCTTACGGGAGATGAGCAACAGTTAAAACCCATGATATTAAAGGACATTGCAGACCGTATTGGCATGGATATATCTACAGTTTCGCGGGTAGCAAATAGCAAATATGTGGACACACCCTATGGCACCAAGTTGGTCAAGTGGTTTTTTTCTGAGGGAATTACCAATGCTGCTGGAGAAGACATCTCAACCATTGAGGTAAAAAAAGTGTTGCATGAGGTAATCGAAGCCGAGGATAAGTCAAGTCCGCTAACCGATGAGCAATTGATGAAAATCATGAACAAAAAAGGCTATCCCATTGCCCGGCGTACAGTAGCCAAATACCGAGAGATGATTGGTGCTCCAGTGGCAAGACTTCGCAAGGAATTATAACCCCTTTTTACGGTACTCTAACAAATTGGCAATAGGGAATCCAATGCCAATAAGGATGTAAAACCAGCCTGTTAAAAGCTTACCGTCTAAAAGAATAAAGGCAACCCCTATAAAAGTCATCAAAAGTCCATAAGCAATAAGGAAAGACTTGCGTAGCCTTTTTTGCTTACGCATAGGGGCTTTATGCAATTTGATTGCAAAAAAATTGAACCCCATCAAGACAGTAAGCATAGCTGTCAAAATAAGTAGTCCTTTTAGCATGTGTTTAGACTTAGGTTATCTAAAATATAAAAAATCACTCAACGGTGATACACTCATTTATGGTGGGTGGATACCTCATCTATGTTTTAATTCAGAAATTACAATTTCAAAAAATCAACTTTCTACTAAATGTGAATACCTTAAATTTAGAATTGTTAATTTTAGATAATTTAACTACTAAAAATAGATACTATGAAGTTTACAGTTAAATGGGAAGTTCATTATTACGACGAGGATATAAAACTATATTGTGATATTGACCAAGATGAAGATCATGTGAAGACACTTGACGATATTTTTACATTCTTGGATGAAGGTTTAGAAGAACCTGACACTTTTACACCCGAAATGGAAGTAGAATTTCATGATGGTGATTTCAATATTGAATATGTTGTAATTTATGATGAGGACGGAAAAGTACTTTTTAAAGACCCTGATTACATCGAATAACAAAATCTCTGAAAATCTTGGTAAATGGTAAAACCTACCACAAATTACTCCACGGTGACGGACTTCGCAAGATTTCGAGGTTGATCTACGTTACAGCCACGTAGCACAGCAATGTAATACGAGAGTAGTTGCAGTGGAATCGTTGACAAAAGTGGTGTAAGCATTTCCGAAGTCTCTGGAATTTCAATCACGTGGTCAGCAAGCGCAGCAACAGCCTCGTCTCCAGCTGTTACTACCGCAATAATTTTCCCTTTTCGTGATTTTATTTCCTGGATATTGCTCACCACTTTTTCATAATGTCCCTTACGTGTGGCTATCACCACTACGGGCATTTGTTCGTCGATAAGTGCTATGGGTCCGTGCTTCATTTCGGCTGCTGGATATCCCTCAGCATGTATGTAGGAAATCTCTTTAAGTTTTAGCGCGCCTTCTAAAGCCACAGGGAAATTACACCCTCTACCTAAATAGAGGCAGTTAGTAGCCTTGTGATACGCTTGCGCAATCGACTTAATCTCTTCACTCTTTTCAAGAGCTTCATTTACTTGCGACGGAATTTGCTCAAGAGCAAGTAAAAACTGTTGAAAATCTTCTTTTGTAATGGTCTCTTTAGCCTGGGCAAGTCGTGCAGCCATTAGCGAAAGTATAGTAATTTGTGTGGTAAAGGCTTTGGTGGAAGCCACGCCAATTTCGGGGCCAGCGTGTGTGTACGAGCCTGTGTCTGATTCACGGGCAATACTCGATCCCACCACATTACAAACTCCATAAACAAAGGCACCTAGCGCTTTTGCTAGCTTAATGGCGGCTAGGGTATCAGCCGTTTCACCCGATTGAGAAATAGCAACGACTATATCTCCCGAATTAATAACAGGGTTTCGGTAACGAAACTCCGAGGCGTATTCAACCTCAACAGGGATGCGCAAAAGTTCCTCAAAAATATACTCAGCAACAAGCGCTGCATGCCACGAGGTACCGCAGGCGAGGAAAATAATGCGCTTGGCATCTAGAAATGTGGCTAAGTGATCATCAATTCCCGAAAGTTTAATCAGGTTATCGTCAACGAGCATCCGCCCTCTAAAGGTGTCTATAATGGCTTGAGGCTGCTCAAAGATTTCCTTGAGCATAAAATGTTCGTACCCTCCTTTTTCGATGCTTTCCAGGTTGAGTTTTAGCTCTTCGATGTAAGGAACTACAGAAGAAAAATCTTTCACTTTTTTTATTTCTAATCCTTCTTTTGGATGAACTACAGCCAGTTCATAATCTTCTAAGTAAATAGTTCTATTGGTGTACTCAATAAAAGGGCTGGCATCGGAAGCAATAAAAAACTCATCCTCTCCGATACCAATCGCAAGTGGACTTCCTAGTTTGGCAGCAACCAATTGCCCTGGGGTTTCCTTGTCTAAAACACCAATAGCGTAGGCACCCACTACCTGACACAAGGCCAGTTGAACGGCTTTTGGTAGCGAAACCTTTTCATTTAAGAAAACATCCTCAATAAGATTGATCAGTACTTCGGTATCTGTATCGGATTTAAAGCTATATCCACGTTGTATTAGCATTTGCTTTAAGGGCTCGTAATTCTCGATAATCCCATTGTGAACAATAGCAAACCTCCCAGAATTGGAAAAATGGGGGTGGGCATTGGCGTCATTGGGTTCGCCATGTGTCGCCCAGCGTGTATGCCCCAGTGCTGCATGTATATCTGAGTAATTCTTTTGTTTGATTTTTTCGACTAAATCAGCAACCTTACCTGCAGTCTTGACAACATGCAAAGAGCTGTTGAGTAATGCTATTCCAGCGCTATCGTAGCCACGGTACTCCAAACGACTTAATCCACCTAGAACTATATTGACTGGGCCTCTAGGGCCTGTATATCCAACTATTCCGCACATGGCTAATTCAAATTTGTGTAGTAGAGTTCAAGTTCTAGTCGTTGTTCGAGCAAGGCAGGGTCTTGAGCGCCCGGACCAACAAGTATTACAGACTTAGGAAGCGATACAGACTCAACAGGTAATTTTATTGCAGTATTTAATACATCCGCCATCGTGGGGTTGTTGATATTCGCCATAACAGAAAGGCCCAATAAAGCATTGTCGGTATTGTTGTTCTTTATGTTGCGAATATGATCTGTGATTCTAATCTTGTAATAACGTACTCCATCTTCTTCAATCAAAAAGCCACCATGGATTATTTTTGCTAATTCGGGGGTAGCAGAACTATCTAGCTGATAATCAGAAAGAGGTGTGCTAGATGCGGCATTATACAAAAAGAGTCGGTCCGGAACAGCCAGTCCGTATTGAGCAACAGCAGCTTCATCTACATAAAGGGTGATGCTGGCCTCGTTTATCAACCATGGTTGTTGCTTAAATTCTTCTAACAGACTTGTTTGATCTACGCCATCATCAAATAACTTAAGCGTTGCCACACTACCCAATCCACCGCTTAGTGCAATTTTTGCTGCGTCTTGGTCTTGGTATACTTGTGACAGGTCTGCGTGAGCTGTTGACGTTTTGGTAATGGTATTAAACTTGACAGTTCCAGAAGCATTTAAAACAAATTCTTTGTTCGCTTTGGTTCCCTCAGCATCTGTGTTGTACTCATACGAAACATAAAGTTGCATCGCGTTAAAATTCAGAATCATGAGCAAAGGAGCGCTAAAGTCTGAAGCCTCAATCGATATTCCTCTAAAAAATTCCTTAAACTTTATTGGGTCTGCAAACACCTCATCCCCTTCACGATTGATAAAATGAGTCTGAAAATAGGCATTGTCTAGCGGAATGCGAATACGTGGTGAGCGTCTAGTTTCCTCATCTATCACTACCTCATTAAAATCCAAAGATATTGTCTGGTTAAATAATTCTGTTTCCTTGAAGGCAGCGATATCAAAATCAGAGAAATACGGCTGTTGTACTTCAAAGTTTTGATTGGGGTCTAAGTCGCGCAAATATTGATTGATTCTATTTACTTCTAATCGAAAAGAGGCCTCGCGTGTTCCAAACAGAGAGTCAATTGCATAAAGTGTTCTGTTTGCATTTGGGTTAACTGTTTCGGTGTCTTCTGCATCTCCAATTCCATCTCCATCAGTATCCGGGTTTAGTGGATCTGTCCCATTGTTTCGTTCGGCTAGGTCACTGACACCATCTCCATCAGAATCGCTATTTGGATCGTTGTCATCAATGTCATAAACCTCTATTAAACCGTCGTTATCATTGTCTGTCTGGTCAGTAAAAAAGGGAATTTCCAACCAAACATTTTGAACTTGCTCGTTTTCATCAAAACTCTCTGCCTCTGCTTCAACCGTTATGTTTCCAAAATAAGTAGTATTTATTGGAAGAAGCTGCGACACTACTGCCGCTTTAGTATCCCCGTACAAGCTGTTTTGAAAAACACCTAGCTGTAGCGGAGCCATAAATCCGTTATTTTGGCTAACTAAGCCATTATTTGTTTGTACCACATCCGTGGGTAGGTGTTGAACTGTAAGTGGATAGTTAAGCTTGCTGCTCGGAAATTGATCGGGTGGTAAGAGTTCAGCTCCCACAGTATTGAATTTCTTATCACAAGAAGCTGCAAGTATGACAACCAAAAGAGTTGCTACAATGTTTTTAATCATAATAGGCTTAAAATCCAGACTCGTAAAATTTTTCATGGGCATCAAGTACGTCTGTTTCCCCGCTAATATCTAGCAAGGGTTTGTTGGTCGATTTAGCAAATTCATTTACTTTATTAGAAATTTCCTTAGATGCAATTATTATGCCATCAGAATGTTGAGCAGCATTACAAAACATATTGTCTAAGTTTGGTGTTTTAAGCGTTGCCATATGTTCGCCAGCTATTCCGTCAAATTCTATTTTGGAGTATAAATCACCCTCCAACTCTTCAGTAAAGGGAGGAGCAAAAAGTGAAGTGACTATTTTAGTTTCTGCCAACAAAGGTTCGTCCTTGTAGTATTGCTTACAATAAAGGGGTACTAAAGAAGATATCCAACCTTGAACATGAATAATATCTGGTGACCAATTTAGTTTTTTAACCGTTTCGATAACACCCTTGGCAAAAAATATGGCGCGCTCTTCGTTATCGGGATATTGTTTTTGGGTATCATCAGCGTACAATCCCCTTCCTTTAAAGTAATCATCGTTATCTATAAAATAAACTTGCATTCGTTCTTTAGGAATAGAGGCGACTTTTATGATAAGAGGCATATCAATATCGTTTATCACCAAATTCATACCAGACAATCGAATAACTTCATGCAATTGATGACGACGCTCGTTAATCAAGCCATACTTTGGAATAAAAATACGTGTCTGTCCTCCGCGGTCATTAACCATTTTTGGGATTTCAAAGGCTAAGTTAGCAAGCTCACTATGAGGGAGGTAGGGAACGACTTCAGATGATATGTATAATATCTTTTTTTCTTTCATAGGGCAAAGCCGCATTAAATACTAGAGTATGCAAAATTACTAAAAATTTAGACGACTTTTGTAGTCAATTCAAATGTAGAACGAGTCATGGCATTATTCCATACCACATCCGAAGTAGAAAAGCTTCGCAACAGTGCAAGTTTGGCTACTGTGGGCTTGGTTCCAACCATGGGTGCTTTACACCAAGGTCATCTGGAGCTTATCCGTCGTGCCGGTGCTGAAAACACAGAAACATGGGTGAGTATTTTTGTGAATCCGACACAATTTAATAAGCAGGACGATTTGGTAAAATATCCTACCGCACTTGAAAAAGACCTTAGCGCTATTCATACTATTGATCCCTCAATTCATGTTTTTGCTCCTACTGTTGGCGAAATGTACCCTGAAGAAATTGTTGCCAAACTGTATGCGTTTGACGGACTAGACAGGGTAATGGAAGGGCTAGATCGCCCTGGGCATTTTGATGGGGTGATTACTATAGTTGCTAAGCTATTTGAACTTATCAAGCCAACACGTGCTTATTTTGGGGAAAAAGATTTTCAGCAACTGCAAATTATCAAAAACTGGGCTGCAAAAGAACATATCCCAACGACCATTGTTCCTTGCCCTATTGTTCGCGAAGCCAATGGGCTAGCCATGAGTTCGCGAAATGAGCAACTTTCAAAGCAAGCGAGAAATGAGGCCGGCTTTATACACAAGACCATGTTTCAATGTGTAGATCAATGCCAAACGAAAAAAGAACTCTACGCCTGTATCCATGCGGCCTTTGCGACAAAGCCAACTTTTGAGCTGCTTTATGCCATTTGTGTAGAAGAGGACAGCTTAAAAGAAGTGGATGTATTGGCTTTGGCTAAGAAGCCTAGGTTATTTGTGGCTTCTTCAATTGAAGGGGTTCGTCTTATTGATAATATCGCATTAAAATAAGTACATTTGTTCCATGACAATTGAGGTACTAAAATCGAAGATTCACCGTGTAACCGTAACGGGTGCCGAACTTGACTACATTGGGAGCATAACCATAGATCGTACATTGATGGAAGCTGCCAACATTGTGGCAGGTGAAAAAGTGCAAGTAGTGAATGTGAATAACGGAGAGCGACTCGAGACTTACGTCATCGAGGGGGCTAAAGACTCTGGCGAGATTACGCTCAATGGACCGGCAGCTCGAAAAGTCCAAAAAGGAGATGTTGTCATCATTATTAGCTATGCAAGCATGGGCGTTGATGCTGCTAAAACCTTCCGTCCAACCTTAATTTTTCCAAATACAGCGACCAATACGCTCGACTAGGTTTTATGTCTGTGTTTTTTAAGTTTCTCAAAAATATAGTCCCTTTGGGATTGGGTTTATACTTAGTCTATTACTCTTTTGCCAATACTTCGGAAGCAGACCGTCAGCAAATTATTGCATCCATCAAACAAGCTGATTTGCGGTTTGTGTTTTTATCCTTGGTTTTTGGGGCATTTAGCCACCTCTCACGTGCTTTTCGTTGGAACTACCTACTAAGCCCATTGGGCTATCGACCTAGCTTTGTCATGCGCGTTTTAACGGTTATGATATCGTATTTTTCAAATCTTGGCATACCGCGCTCTGGTGAAATACTTCGCGCTACTGCGTTGGCAACGTATGCCAATGTCCCCTTTGAAAAAAGTTTTGGCACAATAGTTACCGAGCGTATCATTGATCTTATTTTACTCCTTTTACTGATCGGTTTGGGCTTTGTTGTACAAAGAGAATTATTGTTTGATATTATTGGTAACCCAACAATAAACAAAGCAACCTTGTTCTGGATGCTGCTCGCCGCAGGGTTTTTTGCGTTATTGATAAAGCAACTTAGGCGTTCACGGCATCCACTAGCTCTAAAGGCCGTTGGCTTTTTTACAGGGCTATGGCAAGGGATGTTATCCATTGGTCAACTAGAAAAAAAGGTGTTGTTTATTGTCCACACACTCTTTATTTGGCTGATGTATTTGATGATGTTTTGGGCGGTTACTTTTGCACTACCCGAAACAAACGGCCTTTCCTTCTCAGCGATAATTCCTGCGTTTGTGGCAGGTGGTTTTGCCATGACAGCGACCAATGGCGGGATTGGCCTATACCCCATAGCTGTGGCAGCGGTACTACAGGCCTTTGCTGTTTCTTATCCTCAAGCACTAGCCTTTGGCTGGTTAATGTGGACTGCACAAACCGTAATGGTCGTTATTTTTGGTAGTATATCTTTTTTATTACTCCCTGTTTTGTCCAAAAAATAATGGTTAGCTTCGCCTTATGGCAAAAGTCAAAAAAGCTTTTTTCTGTACCAACTGTGGCGCACAGCACGCCCAATGGCAAGGGCAATGCAATTCTTGTAAAAAGTGGAATACCCTTCAAGAAGAAATTTTAGAAAAACCCAAAACCACAGCTACGTGGCAGGACAGCACTACTGTTCAAAAAGCAAAACCCGTGCGTATTCAAGATGTTGCTGTAGATGCTGTAGCACGTATGTCTTCTGGTGATATAGAGTTGGATCGCGTTTTAGGGGGTGGCATCGTTCCTGGGTCTGTGGTACTTGTTGGTGGAGAACCGGGAATCGGAAAATCTACTCTATTACTACAAGTAGCTCTTGCCGTTACCGGAAAGGTGGTCTATGTTTCAGGAGAGGAAAGCGAACAACAAATCAAATTGCGAAGCGCACGTGTCACCGAGGAATCAAGCGAGTGTTTTTTACTGACCGAAACCCATACGCAATCGCTTTTACACCACTTGGGTGCACTAAAGCCTGCACTAGTAATTATTGATTCTATCCAAACATTGCATTCCGATTTACTAGATAGTACAGCCGGAAGTGTGCCGCAAATACGCAGCTGTACAGCTGAACTGATCCAATTTGCCAAAAACACCCTAACACCTGTTTTTTTGGTTGGTCATATTACCAAAGACGGGGCTATTGCTGGCCCCAAGGTGTTGGAGCATATGGTGGATACCGTACTGCATTTTGAAGGGGATCGCAATCATGTGTATCGTATTTTACGCGCACATAAAAACCGTTTTGGCACCACTGCCGAATTAGGTATTTATACCATGGCGCAAGAAGGGCTTTTGGGCGTTTCTAATCCAAGTGCTTTGCTTATATCAAGTGAAAGTGCTGGGCTTAGTGGTCATGCCATAGGCGCAACCGTTGAGGGCATACGCCCCATGCTTATCGAAGTTCAGGCTTTGGTGAGTTCTGCCGTTTATGGCACTCCACAGCGAAGCAGTACGGGCTTTGACAACAAACGGCTAAACATGCTCCTTGCCGTTTTGGAAAAGCGTGCTGGTTTTCAACTCGGTGCCAAAGATGTATTCTTAAACCTAGCTGGAGGCATTCGCCTCGACGACCCGGGCTTAGACCTTGCCGTGATGGTAGCTGTTTTGTCCAGCAGCCTTGATGTGGCTATCCCAAAGGGCTATACATTTGCCGCAGAAGTTGGGCTTTCGGGTGAGCTGCGAAATGTACCCAAAATGGAACAACGCATGCAAGAAGCTGCCAAACTGGGCTTTGAACGTATGGTGGTGGCACAAGCTGTAAAAACCGTTCCCAAAGGATTAGAGGTTATCCGCCTAGCTACCATTCAAGATTTAGTAGCGCATTTGTTTTAAGGCGCAGGATTGGGGATACGGTTATGTACCACATCTATTTCTGTTAAAATTTCTGCTGATAGTGTTATGGCAGCAGTATCAATATTTTCCTTGAGTTGTTCCATGGTGGTGGCTCCTATGATATTGGACGTTACAAAAGGGCGGTCAGTGACAAACGCTAACGAAAGTTGCGTTAAACTAAGCCCATGTTTGGCTGCAATGGCAGCATAAGCCTCTGTCGCAGCTGAAGACTCCTCGCTATTGTAACGCGCCATACGCGGAAATAGTTTTAAACGGCTGTTTTCGGGTAGCTGCCCGTTTCGATATTTTCCGGACAGAACCCCAAACGCCAAAGGCGAATATGCCAATAACCCCAATTGCTCCCGATGAGCAACCTCTGCATTGCCTACTTCAAATGTTCGGTTTAGCAGCGAATACGGATTTTGTATGGTTTTCATGCGGGGCAAATCCTTTTGCTCAGCTAAGGAAATGTATTTCATCGAAGCCCAGGGAGTTTCGTTCGACAAACCGATATGCCTGATTTTTCCCTGTTGTACAAACCGATGAAGTGTTTCCAAAATTTCCTGGAAATTTTCTTGCCATCTTTCTTCATCATCTGGGAAATAATCGCGCTTGCCAAAAAAATTCGCGTTGCGCTCCGGCCAATGGAGTTGGTAGAGATCTACATAATCTGTTTGCAGCCTTTTAAGGCTTCCCTCTAGTGCCTCGCTTATGCTATCAGGTGTAAAACCCGTGGTGCGAATATGCGCAGTGTAGGCGCCAGGCCCAGCAATTTTAGTTGCCAAAACTACTTTTTCTCTGTTCTTTCGTGTGGCAAACCAGTCGCCCATGATGCGTTCGGTATCGGCATAGGTGTCTGCTGTGGCAGGAACGGGATAGAGCTCGGCAGTATCAAAGAAGTTAACCCCTGTATCTAAAGCATAGTCCATCTGTTCAAAACCTTCTGCTGCTGTATTTTGATTGCCCCAAGTCATGGTGCCTAGGCAAATTTTACTCACCCGAATATCGGTATGTGGAATCGTTGTGTATTTCATAAAATTATAATGCGAGGGTTACGCCAACAGGACAGTGATCAGAATGGACAGCTTGGGGTAGAATGTATGCCCGCTCAATTTTATTTTTTAATGGCTCAGAAACTAGGGCATAATCAATGCGCCAACCTTTATTGTTGGCTCGGGCATTGGCGCGATAACTCCACCAACTGTACTGGTGTGGTTCGCTATTGCATTGGCGAAAAGAATCGATAAAGCCACTTTGCATAAAGCCGTCTAGCCAAGTCCTTTCCTCGGGTAAGAAACCCGAAACTGTTTTGTTGCGCACTGGATCGTGTATGTCAATAGCCTCGTGACAAATATTGTAATCACCACAGATAACCAGATTGGGAAGTTCTTTTTTTAATTCGTTTATATACGCTTGAAAATCATCCATATAGGTAAATTTATACGCCAATCGGTCAGGATTGGTACCAGATGGCAAGTACAAGCTCATCACTGAAACATCCTCAAAATCGACGCGAAGATTGCGTCCCTCAGCATCCATATACGCAATGCCTGTTCCATAGGCGACGTGCTTTGGTTTTTGTTTACACAAAACAGCAACAGAGCTATAACCTTTTTTTTGTGCTGAAAACCAGTAGTGGTACGGATAGCCAGCAGCTTCAAAAACACTAAGGTCTAGTTGATCGGGTTGCGCTTTGGTTTCTTGTAAGCACAAAACATCTGGGTTGGCGTGCTGCAACCAGTCTAAAAATCCTTTTTTTATGGCTGCGCGAATGCCGTTTACGTTATAGGAAATGATATTCATCTGTGCTAAAATACAAACTTAATGGGGTAAAAATAGTATCCTTGATTTTACCAAAACTTATTGTCATGAATAAAACTCTTTTCTATTCCATCATTCTTATGGCTTCTTTCGGAATATATGCTCAGGAAGAAGACAATATTACAAAAGCTGAACTCGTTAAAGACTCTTCCAGTGAATATGCGCAGGCATATGGCAAGCATGAAGTCAGGTTAAATGCGCTTGACCTAGTGGTCCATCCAGCGCTTCATCTGTATTACGAGCGAATTGTCAATGAGTCTAGCGGTTATGGAGCTTCGCTATTTATCAATTTTGGAGATTATGATGCCACCTATCAGAGCTTTGCATTTTCTCCTTACTACCGTTTTTACTTTCTAAACCGAAAAGACTTTGGGGCGAGTGGTCTTTTTGTAGAAGTGTTCAGCACTTTAGCTTCTGCAAACTTTGATGATTTTAGCTCAGCCTTTAATGATGAAGATCACTTTATGTTCTCTATGGGTGTGGGTGCTGGCAAAAAATGGGTGAACCGAAATGGGTTTTCGTTTGAAGTTTTTGCTGGTGTTGGTCGCTATTTTAACCAGTTGGACCGCGGACCAGAAGCCAATGGTCGTTTTGGTCTTTCAGTAGGAAAGCGATTTTAAAGTGCTGCCATCCAATTTTGAATAGCAACAGCTGACGCAATTTTGTCTTTGGCTTCGGCTAAGGTCAAGCGTTCCTGCTCCATACTATCGCGATGGCGGAGTGTAACCGTTTGGTCTTCTGGGGTTTGGTGATCAACCGTGATGCAAAAAGGGGTTCCCAAAGCATCTTGTCTCCGGTAACGACGACCCACAGCATCCTTTTCGTCATAGGCAACAGCCATATCCCACTTTAGCTCATCCACAAAAGATTTGGCAATATCGGGAAGTCCGTCTTTTTTGACCAATGGCAATACGGCAACTTTAGTGGGCGCAACAACAGCTGGAAGGCGCAATACTGTTCGTGTAGAACCATCCTTGAGCGTCTCTTCCTGTAAGGCCTGCGAAAATACGGCCAAGAAAAGTCGGTCCAAACCAATAGAGGTTTCCAGCACATAAGGCACGTAATTTTCCTGACGTTCCGGATCAAAATATTGTAGCTTTTTCCCCGAGTACTCTTCATGACTGCTTAGGTCAAAGTCTGTTCTAGAATGAATGCCTTCCAACTCTTTAAACCCAAAAGGGAAGCGGAATTCAATATCACAAGCTGCATCGGCATAGTGTGCCAATTTTTCGTGGTCGTGAAAGCGGTAATTATCCTCCCCTAAACCTAACGAATGGTGCCATTTTAGACGGGTTTCTTTCCAATGGGCATACCATTCCTTTTGGGTGCCCGGTGGAATAAAAAACTGCATTTCCATTTGTTCAAATTCACGCATACGAAAAATAAACTGCCGAGCGACAATCTCGTTGCGAAAGGCTTTGCCTGTTTGGGCAATCCCAAAAGGCAATTTCATACGACCTGTTTTTTGCACATTCAAAAAGTTTACAAAAATTCCTTGTGCGGTTTCGGGGCGTAAATACAATTCTGTGGCGCTTTCGGCAGATGCGCCAAGCTTGGTGCCAAACATCAAATTAAACTGCTTTACCTCGGTCCAGTTTTTGGAGCCCGAGACAGGACATACAATTTCCAGTTCTTCAATAAGTGACTTGACATCTGCCAAGTCTTCATTTTCTAAAGACTTGCCCAAACGTTTTAGTATGGCATCTCCTTTTTCTTTGTAGCCAACCACCCTAGGATTGGTACTCAAAAACTGTTCTTTGTCAAAGGCATCGCCAAAACGTTTCGCCGCTTTTTTGACTTCCTTTTCAATTTTGGCATCAAGCTTACCAACGTAATCTTCAACCAAGACATCAGCACGATAGCGTTTTTTAGAATCCTTGTTGTCAATGAGCGGGTCGTTAAAGGCATCTACATGGCCAGAAGCTTTCCAAGTGGTTGGGTGCATAAGTATGGCCGCATCCAAGCCAACAATATTGTCATTGAGCTGGACCATGGCTTTCCACCAATAGTCGCGAAGGTTTTTTTTAAGTGCTACCCCTTGCTGACCGTAATCGTAAACAGCACTTAAGCCGTCGTAAATTTCACTTGAGGGGAAAACAAATCCATACTCCTTGGCATGGGACAGTACTTTTTTGAACAACTCTTGATTTGACATGGGGCAAAAATAGGATAAGTTTCGTAATTTTTGCCTTCCCAAGTACCTAAGCTTACGCTATGCTCCAGGATTTACTTAGTGTTTGGTTTCCCCAATGCTGTTATGGCTGTGGTGTGGTGCTTCCAAAAAAGCTGCCTTGGCTGTGCTTGCGTTGTGCTAACCAGCTTCCAAGAACCTACTATGAAAAGGACAAAAACAACTCGCTTCAATCATTAGTAGGAAAGTGGTTTTCTGTAGAGGCTGCTTATGCCCCTTTTTATTTTCAGCAACACAACCCCATACAAGAGCTTTTGCATGCACTAAAGTATTTAGGCAAAAA
>JAHEKR010000065.1:0-33805 GCA_024638225.1 Flavobacteriaceae bacterium | reverse complement strand
TGGGCAGTCATAACTATCCACATATTCTTCTGGTGGACGATGTCATTACTACTGCTGCTACACTGACAGCATGCGGGCAAACGCTCTTAAAAGGAAATGTGAAAAAACTGTCTGTAATGGCAATCGCACATGCCTACCAACTGCTTCCGTAAGCGAGAAAATAATCGTTAATTTGTTGTATGCTTAAACGGCTTACACTTCTCGTTCTACTTGCTACACTACTAACACAGTGTGCCAAACGTGGTTCGCCTACCGGAGGACCTGAAGATGTGACACCACCAGTGATGCTACGTGCAGTACCTCCACAAAAAACAGTGAATTTTAAGGAAGATCAAATACGTATTTATTTTGACGAATACATCAAGCTAAATAAATTACAAGAACAATTGGTTATTTCGCCTCCCTTGGAGCAGACTGCATACCTTATCTCTCCTCAAAGTGTAGCTGCCAAATACATTGAAATAGAATTTTTGGATACCCTTTCGCCAAATACCACCTATACATTTAATTTTGGGGAAAGTGTCGTCGACAACAATGAAGGAAATCCGTATTCCTTTTTTTCGTACGTCTTTTCTACAGGAAACGAAATTGATTCATTATCGATTCGCGGTGATATCTCAGATGCCCTAGATCGAAATCCAGAATCCTTTGTTTCGGTCATGCTCTATCCTGTAGATAGCACGTACACAGATTCCATTATTTACAAAGAAAAGCCTCTTTACTACACAAATACACTGGACAGCCTAACTCACTTTAACCTACCAAATCTAAGGGCTGGAACTTATGCCCTTGTAGCACTAAAAGACACAGGGAAAAACTTTCTTTTTGATCCGTCAGTGGATAAAATAGATATGGTTGAACGTGTAATCACACTGCCTACTGACAGTCTTTTTAACTTAACTCTCTTTCAAGAGAAAGTTTCATTTGATTTTGGAAGAGCCTATCAAGCAGGGCAAAACAGAATTGGATTGGGATACAAAGGAAATGCCAAGGGTGCCCAGATTACATTAGACCAAGAAGTGGGGGATAGCTTTGCCTCAGTGATTAGCTTTGACCAAAAAAAGGACAGCCTATACTTTTGGTATCGAAACCTTACAGCAGATACACTTCGTTTTTCGGTAAACAAAGACAGCTTACAGAAGAAATTCGTTTTTCGTTTGCGAAATGCAGACCCCGATTCGCTGGCAGTTGAAGTTAGCCCTAGTGGCGTTTTGCACCTTACAGATACGATAAAGTTTATGAGCAATACGCCTATCCAAAAACTAGTCCCTGATTCAATCCGATTACGCGACAAGGATTCTGTCTTGATCAATTTTAACGTTAATCTTCGCAACAAGCATGAAGCACATCTTTATTTTGATGTGTTCCCGAATGAAAAATATCAATTGGAAATGCTACCTGGAGCACTTACTGACTTTTTTGATGTTGCCAACGACAGTTTGTTTGTGAATCTATCTACAAAAAGCCGGGTTGATTACGGCAATCTGTCCCTGCGCTTGCAAAATGTCCCGTCCTATCCCCTGTTTGTAGATGTCTTGAATCCAAATGAGGAAATAGTACGCTCTGTTTACTTGGTCGAACCTAAGGGATTAGTGCGTTTTGATTACCTCATCCCCAATAAATATTATATACGCGTACGACTGGATGAAAATAAAAACGGAAAATGGGACACAGGAAATTATCTGTCAAAGAAAAAACCAGAAGCTGTTTATCATTACGAGCCGATACTTGATGTTCGCGCCAACTGGGAATTGCAAGAGCTATTCCGTCTAGAATAGTTTATTTGACTTCTTTTATCCCTTAAGGTTTGCCGTTAGGTATTCACGGTTCATACGGGCGATGTTTTCGAGGGAAATTCCTTTTGGACATTCCACCTCACAAGCTCCGGTGTTGGTACAGTTTCCAAAGCCTTCCTCGTCCATTTGCTTGACCATATTAAGTACGCGATCCGTAGCTTCTACTTGGCCTTGAGGAAGAAGAGCGTACTGCGAAACTTTTGCCGAGACAAAAAGCATGGCAGAGGCATTTTTACAACTGGCTACACATGCTCCACACCCGATACACGCTGCGGCATCAAATGCTTTGTCTGCTGCTTGTTTTTCAATAGGCAGAGAATTGGCATCTTGTGTATTACCGGAAGTGTTTACAGACACAAAGCCTCCTGCGTGTTGGATTCGGTCAAAAGCCGTTCGGTCAACTACCAAATCTTTAATAACAGGGAAAGGCTTGGCACGGAAAGGTTCAATATGAATGGTATCCCCGTCTTTAAACTTACGCATATGGAGTTGGCAGGTTGTAATCAAGCGATCTGGTCCGTGCGCTTCACCATTGATAAACATAGAGCAAGACCCGCAAATCCCCTCGCGACAGTCGTGATCAAAAGCCACAGGGTCTATCCCTTGTCCCATTAATTGTTCGTTGAGTACATCCATCATTTCCAAAAAAGACATGTCTGGAGAGACGTCATCTAGAGTGTAGGTTTGCATTCCGCCTTTTGCAGATGCATTCTGTTGTCGCCAAATTATTAGTGTAAGTTTCATATGCCAAGTAGTTAAGTTAATAGTGAAAAGTTAACAGTTAAATATTAACGGTTATTCGTTAATCTTTTTTCTCTGCACTTTTGACCAAATAATTTATATATCCATTAATAATTTTAATATTCTCCAAAATATCTTCTCTCAAATCATTTAATACAATTTAATAAAACCTTCGTCATTAGCTACAATCACTTGATCTAAAACTTCGTAAAGCGAACCCCTTGAAGTTCTGCAAAACTGTGCATTCTCCCGAAAGTGAAATCTACCATAACCCTCTGCGATATTATGTGTTACAGATCTTATCGCTCGGATAATTTGTGATGTAAGTCCATACTTTTCGTCTCTAGGAAATGTCTTAACTAATTCAGAAATTTTTAACCTTAGTTGTCTGGCTTTTTTCCAACATTCCAAATCCTCAAATGTTTTTATATCGTTCATTACCAAACTGTTCACAATTAACCTATTTTTCTATTAACTAATAACTATTTCCTGTTCACAATCCTACTTATACGATCTAGTTTTCAATTCAATATTTTCGTAGTTCAGCTGTTCTTGGTGTAATTTGGCTTTACTTGGTTCTCCCTTGTATTCCCAAGCAGAAACGTAGGTAAAGTTTTCGTCATCTCTTAGGGCTTCGCCCTCAGGTGATTGAGATTCTTCTCTAAAGTGTCCCCCGCACGACTCCGTACGTTGAAGCGCATCTTTAGCAAACAATTCGCCCAGCTCCAAAAAGTCAGCTACTCTCAAAGCTTTAGCCAGTGACTCGTTGAATGAATCTGGTGTACCTGGAACAAAAACCTCTTTGTAAAATGCTTCACGAAGTGCTTTTACTTCTTTCATGGCTTCTTTAAGCTCTTTTTCGTTGCGTGACATTCCGCACTTATTCCAAATAATTTTTCCCAATTTACGGTGAAAGTAATCCACGGTCTTGGTTCCTTTATTTGAAATTAAGGCGTCTATCTGAGCGCGAACATTTTTTTCAGCGGCTTCAAACTCTGCTGTTTCTGTTGATATAGCCCCTGTTCGAATATCATCTGCTAAATAATCGCCTATGGTGTAGGGCAAAACAAAATAACCATCTGCCAATCCTTGCATTAGTGCAGAGGCACCCAATCGGTTGGCTCCGTGATCTGAGAAGTTGGCTTCGCCTATGGCAAAACAACCTGGAATAGAAGTCATCAAATTATAATCTACCCATACACCTCCCATGGTGTAGTGCACCGCAGGATAAATCATCATGGGCGTTTCGTATGGGTTTTGATCTACAATTTTCTCGTACATCTGGAAAAGGTTTCCATACTTCGCCTTGATGATTTCTTTACCCAGCTTTCGAACAAGATCCATGTCGTTTTCATCCAAACCTTTGACGTGGGCTTTTTCTTTTCCGTAACGGACAATGGCATCAGCAAAGTCTAAAAAAACGGCTTCACCAGTTTTATTAACGCCATAGCCTTCGTCGCAACGCTCTTTGGCTGCTCGTGAAGCTACATCACGAGGCACTAAATTTCCAAATGCAGGATAGCGCCGCTCCAAATAGTAGTCTCGGTCTTCTTCTGCTAAGTCAATGGGCTTGCGTTTCCCTTCACGAATAGCTTGGGCATCGGCTTTCTTTTTGGGTACCCAAATACGACCATCATTTCGCAGCGACTCGGACATTAGCGTCAACTTAGACTGATGTTCACCAGAAACTGGTATGCAGGTTGGGTGAATTTGCGTGAAACAAGGATTTGCAAAATGTGCCCCCTGCTTGTGAATTTTCCATGCTGCGGTCACATTACTTCCCATAGCATTTGTGGAGAGATAAAATAAATTTCCATAGCCACCTGAGGCAATCACAACTGCGTGAGCAGCATGCCGTTCGATTGCTCCAGTAACCAAATTACGGGTGATGATACCTCTTGCTTTGCCCTCTACTTTGACCAAGTCAAGCATTTCATGGCGATTGTACATTTTAATTTTGCCGCGGCCTATTTGTCGGTTCATGGCCGAATAAGCCCCCAATAAAAGTTGCTGTCCGGTTTGGCCTTTCGCATAAAAGGTTCTGGAAACCAAAACCCCACCAAACGAACGGTTGTCCAGCAAACCCCCATAGTCACGAGCGAATGGTACGCCTTGCGCAACACATTGGTCGATTATGTTAGAGGAGACTTCTGCAAGTCGGTACACATTGGCCTCGCGAGAACGATAGTCACCTCCCTTTACAGTATCGTAGAACAAACGGTAGATAGAATCACCGTCCCCTTGGTAATTTTTTGCTGCATTAATACCTCCTTGGGCAGCAATGGAGTGTGCACGCCTTGGTGAGTCTTGATAGCAAAAGGCTTTGACATTATAGCCTAGCTCAGCTAGAGTTGCAGCTGCAGAACCACCGGCCAATCCGGTGCCTACCACGATAACGTCTATTTGGCGTTTGTTGGCTGGGCTTACCAACCGAATATTGTTTTTGTGATTGGTCCACTTATCGGCTATTGGACCTTGGGGAATTTTAGCATCTAATGGGGCCATATTAATGATTTAAAAAGTGAATAATTGCTATAAACGCAAAGCCGAGTGGAATCCCTACAGCATAAAGCTTCCCAAAGGACTTAATCAAAGGAGTGTATTTGTTGTTTATTCCCATCGATTGAAAAGACGAAGCAAATCCGTGTAAGAGATGTAGGGACAAAAAGAAAAAGGAAACTACATAAATAAGAACGCGCACCAGATCTTCAAACTTGTGTACCAACTCTGCGTGATAACGGTTTGGGTCTTCAGGCAAAAAATCGATGTATTTGTGCTTGATTTCAGGAACCCAAAAATCATAGAAATGAAGGGCTAAAAAAGCAAGCACTGTAGCCCCAGAAATAAGCATGTTGCGCGACATCCAACTCGCATTAGCACTACCCTTAAAAACAGCGTATTTTGTGCCCCGAGCCCTGTTGTTTTGCCACTCCAAAACAAAGCCCATTAAAAAGTGAAAAATAACACCGCCAATAAGAATTGGCTGGAGAACAAACTGCACCAGTGGGTTAGTTCCCATAAAGTGCGAAAGCTGATTGAACACATCAGCGCTAAACACAGAAGTGATATTAATCAAAAAGTGTTGTAGTAAAAATATCATCAAGAAAAGACCAGACAAAGCCATGGCTACTTTTCTGAAAATTGTTGAAGACGATAGGGCTCCCATAAAATTTGGATTAATTGGACTACAAAATTACATCCTGATTGCCTGAATACCAAAGGTTTTGGACTATTTAGCATAATTCTAACATCGTGTCGTTAAAATGTGTTAAATCAAAGCAAAAATGGACTTCTACTCAATGACAAGAGTCGTTTGTGGTACATCATTCCACAATAACGTATAGCTGCCCTTGGGCAGATACCACTTCCCATCTGTAGATGGGTCAAGCGTTATCTTGTGCTTTTTTGCAAATCTATTCACAGCGGCTGGGTCTATTGTCAAATCGTAGGCTATATGTTGTAGGCCTCTAGACAAGGAAACAGCATCTTCAAAAAGAACTATATCCTTTTCAGAAACAAGTTGCCAAACTCCACTACTTGGCTTTTGGCTAAAGATAGTCCAATGAAAATCTGGGCTGTTTGCCTTGCTCCAAATTCGGCGCTTTTGTCCCCAACGCTTACTGTGTTTAACAACTCCTGGTGCCAACACAGCAAAACTCCTTATAGATAATTGCGGTAGCTGCTGTATCTCCTCAAGCTCAAGTTTGAAAATCGATCGTCCATGTGTGCCAACAAGTAAGTCATTTTCTTGCTTTTGAATATATAAGTCATGAACAGCAACAGCCGGCAAGCCCTCATCAAAAGCATGCCATTTCTCACCACGGTCAATACTCACATACAGGGCCCTATCGGTTCCTACAAAGAGTATGTTTTCGTTGGTTACATCTTCGCGAATTACATTTACTGGTGAGTCTGCCAAATTGCCGCTGATGTTTTGCCAGCTTGCTCCCAAATCATCAGATACATAAACATAAGGGGTAAAATCATCCAAACGGTACCCGTTTAAAGTAGCATAAATTCGGTTGGGCTGATGCTTGGAAAACTGCACACGGCTAACCCATAGTTGTTGAGGAAGCGAATCGCTAATACAACTCCAACTAGCTCCACTGTCCTCAGTCAGGTGAATGCGGCCGTCATCAGAACCCACGACCAACATGCCAAATATTTTTGGCGACTCATCTACAGTAGTTAGGGTTCCGTAGGGAACATTTCCTGGTTTTCCACCTGCGGTTAGGTCTCCAGAAATAGTTGTCCAGTCATCACCCTTATTAAGTGAACGGTGTACCTTATTACTCCCCATATAGAGAATATCGTTATTGTGTGGAGAAAGTAATATGGGTGTTTGCCAATTAAATCGCAGGGGAGCTTCACCCAAAATATGCTTGGGCTGAATGTATTTCCTTTCGTCATTTTTTTGATTAATTCGGTAGTAATTACCAAACTGGTAGCCTGTGTATACAATGTTCGCATCCCGTGAATCGACCTGTATCTGCATCCCATCACCACCCATGATACTCGTCCATGGGTTGTGTCCGCTTTGGTGCCAACGCACACTCTCCGATGCGGTATGGACTGCCTCCCATACCCCATTATCTTGCAAGCCTCCATATACGTGATAGGGTGTTTGATTGTCCGCATAAACAGTATAAAACTGGCCAACTGTCGGTTGGTTTGCTTTCATCCAATTTTTTCCACCATCATAACTGATATTTACACCACCATCATTGCCATTTACTAAATGTTTTGGGTTTTTGGGGTTAATCCAAAGTGCATGATGATCTGCATGTACGTTTGGGGCATCTATAGAGGAAAAGGTTTTTCCGCCGTCAGCTGATGTAAGTATGGGTACCCCATAAATATAGATGCGTTCTTTGTTTACTGGAGAAACATGAATCATCCCAAAGTAATAACCGTAACTGTAATAGATATCGTCTAGATAGTTTTCGTGCGTTTTGGTCCACGTTATTCCACCATCGTTCGACCGATAAACTTGAGGGCCAACAACGGGTGTGTCAAATAAGGCTGCATTGGCATCTGACAAAAATAAAGCAATATCTGTAGGATTGAGTTTTCCGTTTTTTACAGCTGCTCGAACACTCGATGCTGTGTGCTTTTTTGGAAAATTATTGTCTCGCAAAAAACGTTCCAATAAATTTGAATCTATGGCCATAAATGCTTCAAAAGAAATTCCTTCAAAGTCTGCTTTTTTTAAGCCTTCTACATGGTTGCGCTCCTTAGGGCGTCTGTCTTGGACATCGCAAATCGCGAAAAGTGTCTGGCTGTCAAAAGCTGCAATACCTATTCGACCTACACCCTTTCCTTGTGGAAAACCGCTCGAGGATGATGAAATAAGGGTCCAGCTTGCTCCTGCATCAGTACTTTTATAAATACCCGATGCGGCTCCACTGCCCGTAAAGTTCCATGCTTTGCGCTCTTTTTGCCAGGCAGCTGCATATTGAATTGCAAAATTTTCTGGGGCAACGCTTAATTCAATAATGCCTGTTGTATTATTAATGTATAATGTATTTTCCCAAGTTGCCCCACCATCCATTGTTCTGTAAACTCCTCTCATGGTATTGGGTGAATATAAATGTCCGGTTGCGCCAACAACTACTTCATCAGGATTGTTGGGGTTAATTTCTATTTTGCCAATATGGTGGGCATCCTCCAGTCCAATATGTTCCCAATGAGCCCCCCTGTCGGTAGATTTTAACAGCCCTAATCCAGCATAGGAAGATCTTGAAGCGTTGTTTTCGCCAGTCCCCACATAAAGGGTGTGTGTAGGCCAGTGTACAGCGATATCACCGATATTTTGGGTTTGTCCGTTGTCTAGTACGGGCACAAAAGAAGTGCCGTTGTTGTCTGTATACCACAACCCGCCAGAAGCATAGGCAACATAGAACTCATGTGTTGCGGAGGGGTTTACGGCTAGGTCTGTTACACGACCACTCATAACGCTTGGTCCAATGTTTGTTAGAGGCAATCGCTGAACCAACGATTTTGATACAAGCGTATCGGCAATAACTTTGGATGCTGTTAAATTGTTTGAGAAAACAACCAAGGGACAAATTAAAACAAAAGTTATAATGTATTTAAAATTTGCTAGTTTCATAAAACTTGTCTTACTTTTTGAATATAAATTTTTATTTTGCAATATGCAAAAAACAGGACTCTCCCAATCGGTCTTTGAATTTAACCGAAAGCGATTTGTGCAACAACTCAAGCCCAACAGCATTGCGGTTTTTAATTCAAACGACATTTATCCCATTAGTGCGGACAGCACGCATCCCTTTGAACAACACAGGGATATATTCTATTTAACAGGAATAGACCAAGAGGAAACTACATTAATTCTATACCCAGATGCCGAAAATCCTGCGCATCGAGAGATAGTGTTTGTACGCAAAACCAATCCACAAATAGCTGTTTGGGAAGGGCACAAACTCACTGCAAAGGAAGCTACTATGGTGTCCGGTATTAAAACGGTTTACTGGGCTGATACATTTGAACAAGTTTTTATGGATTTAGCCCGACACAGTGAACATATTTACATCAATACCAACGAACACTACAGAGCTAAAGTAGAAACAGAAACTCGAGAAGACCGCTTTATCAAGTGGTGCAAAGAACTTTTTCCCTACCAAAAATACGAGAAGAGTAATTTTATCTTGCAGCGGCTTCGTTCCGTAAAGGCTCCAGAAGAAATCGCCCAAATTAAGCATGCGTGCTCGATTACGGAAAAAGGATTTCGTCGCGTGTTAGGGTTTGTCAAACCTGGTGTTTGGGAATATGAAATTCAAGCTGAATACGCTCACGAGTTTTTGCGTAATCGGTCCAAAGGTTTTGCCTATACGCCCATTATTGCTTCGGGGAGCAACAGCAACGTATTGCACTACATAGAAAACAACCAGCAATGTCAGAACGGAGAGCTACTGCTTATGGATGTGGGCGCAGAGTTTGGCAATTACGCCTCAGACATGACCCGTACTATTCCCGTTTCCGGACGTTTTAGTACCCGACAACGTGCGGTATACAATGCTGTTTTAAATGTTAAAAACGAAGCTACGAAGCTATTGGTACCTGGAACACTGTGGAAAGCCTATCATAAAGAAGTAGGCAAACTGATGAGCAGTGCCCTTATAGATCTAGAATTGATCACCAAGAAAGATGTATTGACTAACTCAGAGGCATACAAAACCTATTTTATGCATGGAACCTCACATCATTTAGGTCTAGACACACATGACTACGGCCTATTGGACGAGCCTATGCAACCCAACATGGTCTTTACTGTTGAGCCGGGCATTTACATTCCAAAAGAAGGGTTTGGTATCCGCTTGGAGGATGACGTGGTCGTACAAGCAAGCGGCGCACCTATAAATTTAATGGCCAATATTCCGATAGATCCCGACGAAATTGAGGGGTTGATGAATGGCTAAAACGCCTTCCAGCCTTGGGCTTTAAGCGGAATCACCTCATCGCCACGAGTAACCAAATTTGCGCCATCAGATTTTTCGGTCATATGTCCAATAACCGTTAGGTTGGGATTTCCTTTGATTTTATCGAAGTCCTCTTGTTTGATGGTGAACAAGAGTTCGTAGTCCTCACCTCCACTTAGCGCAATGGTGGTGCTGTCCACATTAAATTCTTCACAGACGGAGATAAGTTGTGGATCAAGGGGGATTTTATCTTCGTATATACGGCAGCCTACATCGCTTTTTTGGCATAGGTGCATAACTTCCGAAGCCAAGCCATCGCTGATGTCAATCATAGAAGTAGGCGTTACTTCTAAGGCCTGCAAAAGTTCAACAATATCTTTTCGTGCCTCGGGCTTGAGTTGGCGCTCGACCAGGAAGGTGTATGGCTCCAAGTCGGGTTTGTGGTTCGGGTTTGCCTTAAAAACGTCTTGCTCCCGAGCCAGTACCTGCAAGCCCATATAGGCTGCACCTAAATCTCCTGTTACAACCAAAAGTTCTTTATCAGCAGCTCCGCTGCGCAATACTGGAGCTGCCTCTGCGGCAGATCCAACAGCTGTTACGGATAGCTGCAACCCCTGTCGAGATGAAGTCGTATCGCCGCCAACCAAATCTACCCCATAGGTCTTGCATGCCAAATGAATTCCTGCGTAAAGTTCTTCCATCGCTTCAAGGGTAAAGCGATTGGAAACAGCAACAGAAACCAATATTTGCGTGGCTTGAGCACCCATGGCGTAAATATCGGACAAGTTGACCACTACCGCTTTGTAACCGAGGTGTTTTAGGGGCATATACCCCAAATCAAAATGAATCCCTTCGACAAGCATGTCTGTACTGACTACCGTTTTACCTTCGTGGTTGAGTACGGCAGCATCGTCACCAATGCCGTGAAGGGTTGAGGGCAGAGCCACAGTAGCCGATTTTGCAAACTGTTCGATAAGGGCAAATTCACCCAATTCATCCAACGAAGTTTTGGCAGGTTTTTTGTCTTCAAGCATGGCGTAAACTTACTGCATTTTGATGGGAAAACGTATTTCAAAATAGAATAGGCATATATGGTCATTGGCAAACCTGATGGTCTTAGGCAAAGAAGAGTTAAAAATATGGTATATTTGTACTTTGGAATTAATCCAAATAAAGCTATGATAAAAGTTTCCTCACAAGCACGCAAACAAGTTGTGCACATGATGCAACAAGACGGGGTAGATACTGCTACGCATTTTGTACGCGTTGGCGTCAAAAGTGGCGGATGTTCTGGTTTGTCGTATGAGCTAAAATTTGATGCTACACTAAAGGATTCCGACAAGGTGTTTGAAGACAACGATGTCCGCATTGTGGTAGACAAAAAAAGCTTTTTGTATCTTGTTGGAACTACACTCGAATATTCGGGTGGTTTAAACGGCAAAGGGTTTGTGTTTAATAACCCAAACGCCAACAGAACCTGTGGTTGTGGAGAAAGTTTTTCGCTTTAAAAAAATGCTATGGCATATACAGAAGAAGAATTAAAAAAAGAGCTCGAAACTAAAGAGTACGAATACGGATTTTATACAGACATTGAATCCGATACGTTCCCCGTTGGGCTCAACGAAGAAATTGTTCGGGCCATCTCTGCGCGGAAAAATGAGCCAGCTTGGATGACCAAATGGCGTCTGGAAGCATTTGAGAAATTTCAACAAATGGACGAGCCCGATTGGGCAAATGTCAAATACAAAAAGCCCGACTTACAAAGCATTGCGTACTATTCTGCGCCCAAGGCGCAGGTCAAATACGACAGCCTTGACGAAGTAGACCCCGAATTGCTTAAAACCTTTGAAAAACTGGGTATTTCACTAGAAGAACAAAAAAAATTGGCTGGTGTTGCCGTAGATATTGTTATGGATTCTGTTTCGGTTGCCACCACGTTTAAAGATACCCTAGCAGAGAAAGGCATTATTTTCTGCTCCATTTCAGAAGCCATCAAAGAGCATCCCGAATTGGTCAAAAAATACATTGGTTCTGTTATTCCACGAACCGACAACTACTACGCGGCGCTTAACTCTGCCGTATTCTCTGACGGGTCGTTTTGCTATATCCCCAAGGGGGTGCATTGCCCCATGGAACTGTCCACCTATTTCCGTATCAACCAGGCCGGTACAGGACAATTTGAACGGACACTCGTTATTGCAGACGAAGGTAGTTATGTGAGTTATTTAGAAGGCTGCACAGCTCCAGCTCGTGATGAAAATCAATTGCACGCTGCTGTGGTGGAGCTTGTTGCCCTAGACGACGCGGAAATCAAATATTCGACCGTTCAAAACTGGTTCCCTGGAGATAAGGATGGCAAAGGAGGCGTATTTAACTTTGTGACCAAACGCGGTATTTGCCACGAACGCTCGAAAATATCGTGGACGCAAGTTGAGACAGGCTCTGCAGTGACTTGGAAGTATCCCTCGTGTATCCTCAAAGGAAACGATAGTATTGGTGAGTTTTACTCCATTGCCCTGACGAATAATTTCCAGCAAGCGGACACCGGAACTAAAATGATTCACCTTGGTAAACGAACCAAGAGTACCATAATATCGAAAGGTATCTCTGCTGGTCAATCTCAAAACAGCTACCGTGGGTTGGTTAAGGTAGGAGCTAATGCGAAAAATGCGCGCAACTTTTCACAGTGTGATTCGCTGCTGATGGGAAACAAGTGTGGTGCACATACCTTTCCGTACATTGAAGCCAAAAGTAAAACGGCCAAAATAGAACATGAGGCCACAACCAGTAAAATTGGAGAGGATCAGATATTTTACTGTAACCAACGTGGTATAGATACCGAAAAAGCCATTGCGCTTATCGTAAACGGCTTTAGTAAAGAAGTGTTAAATAAACTGCCAATGGAGTTTGCTGTAGAAGCCCAGAAGCTGCTTGAAATTTCACTTGAAGGCTCTGTTGGATAAATCCTACATCATGAAAAATACAATCCTATTTATTTTTTTAGCTGGAATTTTTTCTTGCAATCAAGCGCCAAAAAAGGAGCAAAACCACCCGTCATTTTACGGTGAATTTTTATACTTGTCCGATGCTGCTGTCCTAAACACCGGTAGTGAGATTTATGGGGTCATCATTGACGAAAACATGCACAAGCTCAATGAATTATGCACAACTGTAAAGCGTGACGAGTACGACATGATCCCCGTATATATCAAAGGTGAAGTACTCAACAATACCGAGGAGGAAGGTTGGGATAAGCTCATCAAAATAAGTTCTATTGACTCATTGGTTAACCCCAATGATAATTCCATTATCAAACCCAATTAAATATGCTAAGCATTGATAATTTACACGCCGGCTGTGAAGGCAAAACCATTTTACAAGGAATCAATCTTGACGTAAAGCCTGGTGAGGTGCACGCCATTATGGGGCCCAACGGTTCGGGGAAAAGCACCCTTTCTACCGTAATTGCAGGGCATGAAGAATACGATATTTCTCAAGGCTCTATCTTGTTTGATGGAGAAGAAATCAGCGAATTAAGTGCCGATGAGCGTGCCCATAAAGGAATCTTTTTGTCGTTTCAATATCCTGTCGAAATTCCAGGTGTTACGGTAACCAACTTTATCAAGACGGCCATCAACCAAACGCGCAAAGTACAAGGATTAGACGAAATGCCTGCCAACAAGATGCTTAAAAAAATTAGAGAAAAAGCTGCTCTTTTAGAAATAGATTCGCGCTTTCTGTCGCGTTCGCTCAACGAGGGTTTTTCGGGCGGTGAAAAGAAACGGAATGAAATTTTTCAAATGGCCATGCTTGAGCCAAAGCTCGCTATTTTGGACGAGACAGACTCGGGTCTAGATATAGACGCGCTACGCATTGTCGCAAATGGAGTAAACAAACTTAGAGGCAAGGATAGGGCGATTGTTGTTATCACGCACTATCAACGTTTACTCGAGCACATTGTTCCTGACTTTGTTCACGTCTTACACGAAGGTAGGATTGTGAAGTCTGGGACCAAAGAGCTCGCCTTGGAGTTAGAAGAAAAAGGATACGACTGGATTAAACAAGGCGCCTAATGGATTTAAAAGAAACCTTATTGTCGTCCTATTTGGCATTTGATGCTCAAGATGGTCCGCAGCGAAAATTGCAAGACCAGCGGGCTGAAGCCATTGAGGTTTTTGAACAGCAAGGATTTCCAACCAAAAAGTTAGAGGATTGGAAATACACCACCTTGCGGAGTCTAACCAATGACGAATACGTTGTTTTTCCGAAAACAGAAGTTAGCCTCAAGCTCGAGGACGTTAAGCAATACATACTACAAGATGTAGATACCTATAAAATCGTGTTTGTCGATGGAGTCTACAATGCATATTTGTCGGAAACAACACACGAGGGCGCCGATATTTGTTTGCTTTCTGCTGCGCTTACAAAACCTAAATACGCTCCGGTTATCAAAAAGTACTTTAATCAAATTGCCGATAAAGACGCCTCCTTGACAGCGCTCAATACGGCTTTTACCAAAGAGGGGGCTTATATCTATGTGCCAGAAGGTAAGGTAGTAGAGAAGCCGGTGCAGATCATTCATTTTGCTACCGATAAAAACCCAAAGCTGTTGCTGCAACCACGTAACCTGATTGTTGTCGGGAAAAATGCTGAAGTACAAGTGGTGGAACGCCATCAAAGTTTGAGTACTGGAGCTACCTTCACTAATGTTGTTACCGAAATATTTACCGAACAAAATGCGCAACTTGATTATTACAAAATTCAAAACGATCAAGCTGCAGCATCGCTAATTGACAGTACCTATATTGCGCAGCAAAAGCACAGTCATGCCAAGGTACATACCTTTTCGTTTGGGGGAAAACTTATCCGAAACAACTTAAATTTTTATCACAAAGACGCGGAAATAAATTCAACGATGAAAGGGATTACGCTCATTGAAGGAAGCCAATTTGTAGACCATCACACCTTGGTACACCACGCGCATCCAAACAGCGAAAGCCACCAAGACTACAAAGGAATTTATGCAGCAAAAGCTACTGGGGTTTTTAACGGAAAAATAATTGTGGAAAAAGAGGCACAGAAAACTAATGCCTTTCAGCAGAACAATAATATTTTAATGGATGACAAGGCAAGCATCAATACCAAGCCTCAGTTGGAAATATTCGCCGATGATGTAAAATGTAGCCACGGCTGTACCATTGGGCAATTAGACGAAAATGCGTTGTTTTATATGCAGGCGCGCGGAATCCCGAAAAAGGAAGCCCGTGGTTTACTAACCTATGCCTTTGCAAACAATATACTTCAAAGCGTACACATCGACTCAGTGAAAAAGCGCATCAATAAGCTAATTGCGGACAAATTGGGTGTAAATATTGGCTTTGATGTTTAGTACTCCTCTTGATTTAGCGAAAATCAGAGCGGAATTTCCCATACTTGCACGTAAGGTGAATGGACAGCCACTTGTCTATCTAGATAACGCAGCCACTTCACAAACTCCTTTAGCTGTTATTGAGGCCATTAGCGATTATTACAAACACACCAATGCCAATATTCATCGCGGGGTACACAGCCTAAGCCAAGAAGCAACCGACCAATTTGAGGGTGCCAGAGATAAAATCAGAGCACACATTAATGCGGCCCATACGCATGAAGTAATCATTACTTCAGGAACAACACATTCCATCAATTTAGTAGCTTATGGATTTGGTCATTTATTGGACCAAGGAGACGAATTAATCGTTTCTGAATTAGAGCACCATGCGAATATAGTCCCTTGGCAAATGCTTTGCGAGCGCACAGGCGCCAAGCTAAAAGTTATTCCCATGACTCAGGACGGTACCTTAGACATGGAAGCCTACAGCAACTTACTCAATGCACGAACCAAAGTTGTTTTCGTCAACCACGTCTCCAATGCACTTGGCATCATCAACCCCATTGAGTACATCATAAAAGAGGCACATGCCGTTGGTGCAGCAGTGCTCATTGACGGAGCGCAGGCCACACCGCATATGGTGCCTGATGTGCGCGGACTAGATGCTGACTTTTACACCACTTCCGCACACAAGATTTGTGGTCCTACAGGCATCGGAATGCTGTATGGTAAAGAAGAATGGTTGCGTAAGCTACCCCCATATCAAGGTGGTGGTGAAATGATTGACCAGGTTAGTTTTGAAAAGACAACTTATGCCGATTTACCACATAAATTTGAAGCCGGAACGCCCAATATTGCTGGTGGTGTAGGCTTTGGAGCGGCTATTGACTATATGCACAGTATTGGATTTAAGACTTTAGCAGCACACGAAAACGATTTACTGCTTCATGCCACAGAAAAGTTAAAGAAAATAGATGGGATGTGTATCTACGGAGATGTCCCTAATAAAGTAGCTGTGATTTCCTTTAATGTAGCTGGAATTCATCCTTACGATTTGGGTACTTTACTCGATAAAATGGGCATTGCTGTCCGCACCGGACACCACTGTTGTCAACCCATTATGGACCACTACAAAATTCCGGGTACGGTACGTGCATCTTTTGCCTTTTACAACACCCACGAAGAAGTAGAACGATTTATAGCCGGAGTAGAAAAAGCCGTGGGTATGTTGCGTTAATCCTTATCTTTATCCTATGACCATTGCTGAAAAACAAGAAGAAATAGTAGCTGAGTTTGCCCTTTTTGACGATTGGATGCAACGCTATGAGTATATGATTGAATTGGGGAAAACTTTACCCTTAATTGCTCCAGAATTCAAGACGGAGGACAACATCATCAAAGGATGCCAAAGTAAAGTATGGGCGCATGCCGAATTGGATGGAGATAAAGTTGTTTTTACCGCTGACAGCGACGCCATTATCACCAAAGGAATTATTGCCATACTCATTCGTGTGTTTTCCAAACAGCAGCCCAAGGATATTTTGGAAGCAAATACTTCATTTATTGACGAAATTGGACTAAAAGAGCACCTTTCCCCTACACGTGCTAATGGACTAGTGTCTATGATCAAACAACTTAAAATGTACGCTATTGCGTACCAAACACAACTTTCATAACTATGGATACAGCTGTTCTTGGAGATAAAATTGTACGTACACTCAAAACTATTTTTGATCCTGAAATCCCCGTGGATATTTATGAGCTTGGGCTTATATACGATGTATTTGTCAATGAAGACAACGATGTCAAAATTTTAATGACGCTTACCACTCCTAACTGCCCTGTCGCGGAATCGCTACCACAAGAAGTAAAAGAAAAAGTACGCTCGCTAGATGAGGTTAACGAAGTGGAGCTAGAGCTCACTTTTGACCCGCCATGGACGCGTGACTTAATGAGTGAGGAGGCAAAACTAGAACTTGGGTTTTTGTAATGAGTACACCAATCGTCAATAGAGTAGCCAACAGCGCTTTACAGGTTGTCGACTTGGAAGAATTCTACCAAGAAGGCCCTAGGAAACTTTTCGCAGTGGTTGATTTCTTAACCGATGGTATTGTCTTGCACGAACAAGCATTTCGAGAAAAGTTAATCCAGCACAACTGGGACGATTATCAGGACTGTTTTGTAGCCGTTTATTGTCCTAAAGATGTCATTATTCCACAATGGGCTTCTTTATTGGTTGTTACTTATCTACAGCCAAAATGTAAAGCCGTTGTGGTCGGTTCCCTTGAGGAGTTAGAGCAGCAGCTTTTTGCAGAAAAATTATTTGGTTTTGACACCACTCCTTACCAAGACGGTCTTGTGATGATTAAAGGCTGCTCAAACAAACCCGTCCCCGAACAGGCCCTCGGCTTATTGGCTAGAAAATTAACCCCTATTGTTAAAAAATTATCATACGGCGAAGCTTGTTCTTCAGTACCTTTGTACAAACGCTCCTAAGTTTTATAACAATGAATCGAATTCTTATTTTACTGCTTCTTGTAGCCTCTTTTACTTATGCACAATCAGACACCATCCCAGCTGCTGAAAACAATTGGAAACGTGGAGGTGAAATTACCTTTTTGTTCAATCAGTCGTCTTTTAGCGAATGGGTGTCGGGTGGTGAAAATAGTGTGGCCTTGAGCTTTCATGTGGATTATGACTGGAGTTTTGAAAAAAATGGATGGAAGTGGGATACGAAATTCCTTGGTGATTTTGGGTTAACCAAAATTAGCGGAACGAAGTATTTACGTAAAACAAATGACCGTTTTGACCTACAATCATTGTTGGGGAAAAGCTTTTCCGAACAATGGAGTTACTCAACTGTATTTGGCTTAAAAACGCAGTTTGCACGTGGATTTACTTATGGTGAAGATGAGAATGGAAAAGAAACAAGAACCCTACGAACACATTTTTTCTCGCCAGTTTACATACAACTTGGGGTTGGGCTATATTGGAAAGAGTCCGATAATTTATGGGTAAATATTGCCCCTTTTACGCAACGAATAACTTTGGTTAGTAGACAGTTTACCTCAAATTTAGCGCCAGGAAAAGAATATTTTGGTGTACGAAAAGGGGACAACCACCGTTTTGAACTGGGTGCCTCCATTAGCGCATTTTATAAGTTTTCGCCCCTAGAAAACATAAGCCTTGAGCAACGTCTTGGCCTGTATTCCGATTATTTGGACAAGGCCGAAAATGTGGATTTAGATTATCAAATTTCAGCGAAAATGAAGGTTAACAAACGAATTACCACAGACCTTATTATCCAGCTGGTTTATGACGATAATGCGGTGCAGCGACTCCAAGTGCGTGAAGTGTTTGGTGTTGGTTTTCGGATGAAATTAGACTAGTCTTTACTCTTCAATTACAATTTCGGGATACAAAAAGTGATTATACGGAAAGCGTGTGACGTGTAAGGCACGCACTTTTTGATAGAGCTTATTGCGGAAGGTTTCCATATTCACCTTTTTTGCTGCAGACACAAACACGGCATCTCCTTGTGTTTTGGCCATCCATGTTTCTTCCCACTCTTCCAAACTAAAGTGCTTACTTTCACGAGTGGTCATCAAGTCGGTTTCATCAAAATTTTCGGCTTTATAGGCATCTATTTTATTGAATACCATCAGCGTAGGCTTTTCTTGAACTTTCAGTTCTGCAAGCAACTCATTGACCGCATTTATATGCGCCTCAAACTGTGGGTGGGCAATATCTACCACATGCAACAACAAATCAGCCTCATGTACCTCGTCTAGTGTACTTTTAAAACTTTCAACCAATTGCGTTGGTAATTTCCGAATAAAGCCTACTGTGTCAGATAATAAAAAAGGGAGATTTCCCACCACTACTTTTCGCACGGTTGTATCCAGAGTAGCAAAGAGCTTGTTCTCGGCAAACACATCACTTTTACTCAATACATTCATCAAGGTAGATTTTCCCACATTGGTGTATCCTACCAAAGCAACGCGGATGAGTGAACCCCTGTTCCCACGCTGAGTAGCCATCTGTCGATCTATGGTTGTCAATTTCTTTTTTAGCAAAGAGATTTTATCGCGAACAATTCGACGGTCTGTTTCTATTTCCGTTTCACCGGGACCACGCATCCCGATACCTCCACGCTGTCGTTCTAAGTGTGTCCATAAGCCCTTTAGTCTTGGCAGTAAATACTGGTATTGCGCAAGTTCTACTTGTGTACGTGCATAGCTGGTCTTGGCGCGCTGAGCAAAAATGTCCAAAATAAGTCCCGTACGATCCAAAATCTTACACTTTAGAAGCTCTTCGATATTGCCCTGCTGCGCTGGAGTTAACTCATCGTCAAAAACAACCGCGCTGATGTCGTTGGTTTTGACGTAAGCACGTACATCTTCCATTTTTCCACTTCCAATAAAGGTTTTGGGGTTTGGGGTATCGAGTTTTTGGGTAAATCTTTTTTTTACTTTTCCCCCAGCAGTTAGGGTCAAAAAAGCCAGCTCGTCCATATAATCATTGACTTGCTGCTCGCTTTGCTCTTGATTGATGATGCCCACCAATACCGCTAATTCAAAGGCGTGTTTTTTTTGTTCAATCATCCCAAGTATTCAGCGTAAGGGTGTCGCCATCAAAAACAGCATAGGTATTGTACTCAATCCAATCGCCTAGATTGATGTAGCGCGCATTTTTGGACAGCTCTATATCTAAAGGTAAATGACGGTGACCAAAGACAAAGAAATCGAATGTTGCTGTTTCTAATTTTTTCTCGCAGTACTGCACCAACCACTCTTGCTCAGGCCCTTGGTATTTCTTATCCTCATCGCCAGAAATTAATCGATTTCTAAGCGATAAATATTGTGCCAAACGCAAGCCTAAATCCGGATGTATCCAGCGAAATAAGAACTGCATCAAGCGATTTGAAAATACCTTTTTTAAACGCTTGTATCCCCGGTCGCCTGGACCTAAGCCATCCCCGTGTCCGATAAGGAATTTCTTGTTGTTTAAGATCAGCTCTTGAGGAGCAAAAGACACAGGAATACCCAATTCTTCTTCAAAATATCCGCTCATCCACATATCGTGATTGCCCGCAAAAAAATAAACGGGAATACCACTATCGGTAAGCGCTGCCAGTTTGCCCAACACGCGAACAAACCCTTTAGGTACAACACGATTGTACTCAATCCATACGTCAAACAAATCACCCATAAGGTAAACGGCAGCTGCATCTTTTTTGATTGTATCCAACCAAGCAACAAACTGTCGTTCACGCACACGACTCTTTTCTGGTGTTGGTGCACCCAGGTGGTTGTCTGAAGCGAAGTATACTTTTTTACCTTCAGGTATATTCATGCTACAAAAGTACAAATTACTGGTCGGCAGCGAACCACTCTGCAAAAGAGGTGGCCGTTTCTTGCAGACGCAAATGATGTAGTTGGATGGAATTGGGCAACTTTGCCTTTATTTTAGTTGCAAAATCGATGATCATTTCTTCGCTAGTGGGTTGGTAGTCTACCAATATAACTTTATGTCCACTATCCGCTAGGGTTTTGGCTAGTTCTACATGCGGCGTATTTTGATTAAAAACAGTGGCATGATCGAAAACATCAACGATTTCTTCTTTGACAATTTTCTTTAAATCTTTAAAGTCAATGACCATCCCAAACTTAACATTGTTGCTGTCCTTTATAGGTGTGCCAATAACCGTAACATCCAATTTATAGCTATGCCCATGGACATTTTTACACAGTCCATCGTATCCGTATAAGGCATGTCCTGTTTCGAATGTAAAACTTTTTGTGATGCGGATTTTACTCATTTGTTTGGTTTAAGTTTTCGCAGTGTGGCTTGTGTTTCTGGAAGCAATAAGAGCTGCCCAGAAATTTTGGCGTTATTTGGTAAGAGTTCGGCCCAATGGTCGGTATCTGCCCAAAGGGTTTTGTTGAGTTCGGCTACGGCATCTGTCGCATAGGTTGCCAGTTGTTTTGCCAAGGCAATAGCAGCACTGTTGGCGGTTTCAAAATCAGGGTGTACTTCTGCATACAGCCCTTGTGATAAGGCCCATTCGGCAGATTTCCATTCTTTGGGTTGCAGCGCTAAAGCTGCAAGCGCTGCTGCACCCATTTTTCGTGTTATTGCAGGAGAAATAACAAAGGGGCCAATCCCAATGGCGAGTTCTGATAGGCGTATTTGAGCAGTAGAGGTAGCAATGGAGTAATCACAAGCCGCTACGATGCCCACACCTCCACCGATTGCTTTCCCATGAATACGACCTACAATGGGTTTGGTACATAAACGCATGGCGTTAATTAAATGGGCAAAACCCATAAAAAAGCTTTTGCCTTGCTGAGGTGTTTGTACGGCTAATAGTTCATCAAAAGATGCGCCGGCACAAAAGGCCTTTGTGGGATCGCTTTGCAATAATATTACCCGAACAGTATCGTCTTGAGCGCAAGTGTCAATGGCTGCGGTAAGTGCTTTAAGTTGTGCTTGAGGAAAACAATTGTGCTTGGGGTGTGCAAAGCTAATGGTAGCTACAGTAGCCACATTCTGCACATGTACCCCTTCATTTATGTGTTGATTCCCCATATCTTTGTTCTCAGACAACGAGGCAAAAATACGGAATAAACGATTGATAAATTATGAAATCCATTAAAGGCGTATTGTTTGATTTAGATGGGGTGTTTTATGTGGGTGGCAAATTGATTCCTGGCGGAAACGAAACCCTTGCATGGCTACGCGCAAAAGGTATTGGATATCGTTTTGTAACAAACAACACCACCTTGTCTAGAAGTGCACTTGTAACTAAACTCCAACACTTGGGTCTTGACATTAGCGAAAATGAATTGTTGAGTGCCAACTATGCAGGGGTCCTGCAGTTACAAAAAATGGGGCTAACGCGTTGTAGATTGGTGCTGGCTGAGGCTGCGCAAACCGACTATCCGCCAACTGTTACGGATCAACTGGAGGCCATAGTTATTGGAGATATTGGCAACGATTGGGATTACGATTTATTAAATAGCCTAATGAATCAACTGCTTGAGGGCGCTGAGCTGATTGCACTTCACAAGGGACGTTATTTTCAAACCGACAAAGGACTGATGCTAGACAGTGGTGCTTTTGTGGCGGCACTGGAGCATGCCACGGGAAAAAAGGCGCATTTAGTGGGCAAACCCAACGCTGCTTTTTTTGAGATGGGCAGTACGCTTTTAAACGCAACTGCAAAAGAATTAGTTATGGTGGGTGATGACTTAATTAATGATATTGAAGGTGCCCAAAATGCGGGCTATCATGCAGTATTGGTGCAAACAGGTAAGTATCGAAAAGCACTGGTGGAACAAAGTCCAATTACGCCCGACGGCATTTTGACGTCTGTTGCTGCCTTACCTAACTATTTAGCTGCTTTAATGAAGTAATAGAAAAGAAAATGGCTTATTTTTGTGCGGAGTCAGCCGTTGGACGTCGTTGGCGAAAGAAAAATTTGGGGATGTAGCTCAGTTGGCTAGAGCGCTTGACTGGCAGTCAAGAGGTCGAGGGTTCGAATCCCTTCTTCTCCACAAATTATTTTCGGGAATAATAATTTATTCTTGGAAACAACTTTTTAGTAAAATAGTTAAATCCTCACCAAAATAGTTTGATTTCACACCCCTCTGCTCTACGATCAAGCGTAACTTCGTTAGGATTTTAACATATAAAAAGCGCAACAAGTCTTACTTGATTGCGCTTTGTTGTTTAAAACGTCTGGACTGCAAGGACAGGAAGTTACATTTGCAGTACTGGATTCACGAGGAAAACCCGAAGGTTAATCCCTTCTTCTCCCATTTTATTACTTAAAATAATATTTATTTTTAGAGATAATTTTACATCTATCTAAAACTATTCTAGTTTTTAAAGGTCTAACAAAAATAAAACCAATAGTAAATGAATCTTAAAATTGGAATTATCCTAATTGGATTGTTATTCATATCATGTGACAACAATGAGTCTTCATCGCAAATTGATGAAGAAGCTACAAATTGTACAATAGGAACTTCTACAGCTAATATTTTGGTAAATATTGATGAAGAAATTTATAATGATGACGAGTCTGTTTTGGCGCTTAGCAAGTATTCGTGGTCATCAGATGGAACAAGCAGAATATTGAACGGAAATGGCATTCCAAATCATGAAGTAGGTACTTTCCCGAATTCAAATAATCCAAACAGCATTAGTGCGCAAAATGTTAGCAAAAGTTTTACACTTTGTCCTTCAATAATTTATGAAAGTGGTCTTGAAGTGGTTGGTCCTGCCATGGCTATTGCGTATGCGTTAAATAGTGTAAAATTTGATCCAGCTACTGCAGGTAGGTGCAATGATGCTGGCGAATGTAGTTTGGCTCGTGGAGAAGGAAACTGGAATATTGAAGCTTTAGGACATGATACCTTTGATTTTGGAGATGATATGAATCACGCACATGTCCAACCCAATGGTGCTTATCATTATCACGGAATGCCTGAATTACTTATTGATTTTTTAGGAGATAACGACGGCATGACCCTAATTGGATGGGCATCTGATGGCTTTCCCGTTTATGCAAGGTATGGCTACGCTAATCCTGAAGATTCAAAAAGTCAATTAAAAGCATTAACAACTAGCTATCGATTGAAATCTCAAGCTGATGAAAATCGACCAAAAACACTCACGGCAATTCTTGGTGGGCCAAACGCAAATAGTAATATCAATAAACCCATTCCAATGGGTGCATTTACGCAAGACTATGAATATGTAGAAGGACTTGGAGATTTAGACGAATGTAACGGAAGGTTTGGTGTTACTCATGAATTTCCTAATGGGATTTACTACTATGTTGTTACCGATGATTTTCCTTTCTTTACACGTTGTTTAAAAGGTGGAGTTTAAAAAATGACGCCAATCAAGCACCGTAGCAAAAATTACAAAAAAAGGTTTGTAGTTCAGTATAGAATATTTATGCTGCTTATCATTTTTATTTCCTGCGAAAACCAACCAGCAAACTCCTCTGAGGCATCAGAAAAATTTGAAAATACCTTACCAAACATTTTATTGGTCATTGCAGATGACATGGGAAAGGATGCTTTTCCAAATTACCCTGAAGGGCAAGAAAAGCCACAATTGCCAACCCTAAATAACTTAATGGCTGGTGGAATTACTTTCGATAATTTGTGGACTTATTCTGTTTGTTCTCCGACCAGAGCTTCCATATTAACCGGTAAGTTGGGGTACCACTCGGGTGTAATGGAAGTAGAGCAAGATATTTCATTAAATGAGGAGTCTTTACACGACTTTTTGAAAGATAAAACAAACGGTGACTATGATACAGCATTAATCGGCAAATGGCATTTATCAAATACAATTACTGATCCAAATTCCATGGGAGTAGATTATTTCTCTGGCATTATTGGAGGAGGTGTGTCGTCATACACAAACTGGAATCGGATCACAAATGGAGAAAGAGAAAGAGTGGCCACTTATACAACAACTGAATTTTCTAATCAGGCAGTTCAATGGATTAGTCAAAGATCCAAGCCATGGTTTTTATGGCTCGCATACAATGCGCCACACACCCCTTTTCATCTTGCCCCAACGAACTTACATAATCAAGGGAATTTGTCTGAAGATGAGACTATGATAGAGGCAAACCCCTTGCCGTATTATTTTTCTGCAATCGAAGCCCTTGACACTGAGTTGGGTCGAGTTATTGAATCAATTCCAAATGGTCTTGAGAACACTATTGTGATATTCTTGGGAGACAACGGAACGCCAAGTCAAGTTGTTCAATCTCCATATCGAACTAGAAGAGCTAAGGGAAGTATTTTTCAAGGTGGTATAAATGTCCCTATGGTTATCTCTGGAGTAGGTGTAACAAGAAAAGGGGAGCGTGAGGATGCTTTAATTCAATCAACAGACTTATTTACTACAATTGCGCAAATGGCAGGTTCTGTTATTTTAGAAAAATACAACAGTAAAAGTTTCCACGCTTTGCTTAGGGAAACAGATGTTAACACAAGAGCATATGCTTATACTGAAAAATCAACAGATGGGAATATATGTTATACCGTTAGAGATGCGCAGTATAAACTAATCGTTGATGCCGATGGGACAGAGTCGGTTTATGATTTAAAAAATGACCCATATGAAAGAAGCAATTTGCTTACCAATCCATCGCCAACAATAAACGAGGTTCGGAATAGTTTATTTAAAGAAGCTTTACGAATTCGAGAATAAGGAAACTATATATTTCTTTCACTTTAATTGATTTAAAATTGTTTCGGAAACAACCCAAAAAGACGGACGGTAGAGCCAAAACGCCTAAGACAAGTTGCTTACAATTTTAAACAAATCAACTCTAAAAAAGTTCGATTTCACTCCCCTAGCCTCCACTTTATTCCCAAGAATAATTTTTTATTTTTTTTAATAAACTTTATAGCAATAATCCAATGGTTTAAAGATTTTAAGTGCGTTTTGCTCTAATTTTCAGGCATTAAATACTTCTCTATAAAGTTTGCCATTTTCAGAATAAGAAACACAAAAGATTAAGCTTAAAAGATCTAGTTCTAATTTTGCGAAATCATCACTTAATTTCCACGTAAAGATTAGCTTGTTATTGTCAGGGTTTTTAAGTGTCAATTTTCCATTAAAAACATTAAGTCTATTACGTAAACTAATGAGTTTCATCTGTTTTTTAAAAATTTGTGCTTCAACTCCACTAGTAATATCGTCAAGACTTAAGTTGGTTCTGTTTATCTCTTTGTGACCACCTGCTCCAGCAAGTTCAACTGCATTGTAATCGTTTTTCCCTGTAAATAAATCGAGATACCAAACTTGAGGTGTTCCAGGTACAAATAATTGAATAGCTCTTGCTAACAACATCTTTTTTTCGCTTTCTCCAAGAGCACTATAGTATGTAGCGTTTACTTGATAGTAGGATATTTTTTTTCCTTTGGCGTCAAAGATATTTTTAATTTTTCCACCTCTATTTAAAATAAGTTCAACAACTTCTTCAATTTGGTTATCTGAAAGTAAACCCTCCTGATAAACACCATCTATTTCTTTTCCTTTTAAGTCTAATACGGGAATACCATCATGACAGCCGAGCATATTAATGGTCTCGTATTTTTTTTCAATAAGTTCTCTAATCCATTTTACTAACGGATTATTGTTTCCATATTCAATGCTATAGATAATCAACCCTGGCAGGAAGAAATCATATATCATGTATCCTTTGTTGGATACTTCCTCATGGGTTTTAGAGCCGTATTCAGCGTGAATTTCAGGAAGTAATCTTAAATCAAAATCAGTAGCCATTTCTCTAAAGCGATCTAAATACTCCCAAGTACCTGGTTTATTGAAAAAGTTTGTTTCTCCTACACTTTTATGCAAATAAGCAAAAGCATCCAATCTTAAAATAGTACAACCATAGAAAGTGATTTTTTTCAAACAATCTTGATAAAAGTCCCAAACCAGTTCTGATTGAGCATTTAAATCCATTTGGCCTAAATACGTTGATTTTTGATAGATGATTTTTAGAATTTCATTTCTTGACCCTAAATTATTCAAAGATTCGATTTCATGAATATTCTTATCGCTTTCTATTGTATCATTTACTGTTTTAGAGATGTGCCGTTTCTCGGCTTCGGAGTCTAAAATACCGTCTAAGTCTGATGGTAAGATTTTATTGAACGTTATTTTTTGATAAAATGTATTCCAATAAGGTCGTTTAGAACCGTCTTGAAAATAAACTTCAAGGATGGGCAACCCATCCTTCCGCATAAAAAGTTTTTCTAAATACTCCTTTTTTGGTTGTATAATTCCATCTGCTTCAAGTGTTCCATTGTTTTTCCAAAACGAGTTCCAGTCAATAAAAAAATCTTTATAAACAGAAGTGTCGCCCCTTTGTAATAAATCCTGAAATTGTGGTGAGGCTACAGACAAATGATTTAATACAATGTCCAGTTTTAATTTTATGTTTAAATCTGTTAATTTATTTAAGTCCTCGTTGGAGACTAACGATTCGTTTAAATCATAGTCAATAATAGAAAACCCTCGATCTAAATCACTATTAAATAGTGTTGGAAGTATGTATAAGTGAGTAAAGGCCTGTTCAAGGTTGTTGCGCTCAATAAAATAAATTAATCCTGATAAGTTCTCACCAATACTATCAGGGTAAGCATTAAGTATGACACCTTTTTGCATTTATACTTTGTTACTAAATAATTATAGCGTTAGACTTCGGCTAGTGGATTCTGGAATATGACCGACGCGTTGCAATTTAATATGGGCAAGTTTAAGACCATTTGATACGCATTGTTCGAAATCGTGATTTTTGATATATCCATATAAAAATCCTGACCAAAAAGCATCTCCTGCACCCGTAACATCAATAACCTCATCAATTTTAATTGCTGGCTTATGAACGGTTTCTTTTCCTTTTTGTGCCAACATGACCCCTTCGCTTCCTAATGTAAGACAAACAACATCTGCTCCATAACTATGGAAAAGTGTAAAGATATCATTGTAAGAAGCAACGTCTCCAAAGAGTCTTTTGGCATCGTCTGCGCTTATCTTGACAAGAGGATTAAAGGTACAATACGCTTTTATAAATGCAACAGCCTGTTCTTTGTCAGGCCAAATTTCAGTAGCATAATTTATATCTATACTCAATTTACATCCTGATGAAAAGGCTTGTTTTGCTTTTCGCATAATGACTGATCTCGCGGGTTCTTGACTTAAAGCGAAGCAAGAGGTGTGAAACACTTTGACCTTGTTGATAATATCGTCACTTATTTGTGTATCCAAAATATGTGCATCTGCACCCCGAACGGGAACAAAATCGGGCGTTTCATTTGATCTAGAAACAAAAATTAAACTTGTAGGCTGGTTTGGAATTTTAGTTATATGCGCTGTTGACAAGCCAAAAACATTCAATTCATCAAGTATATATTGACCAAGACCATCATCTCCAACACTTGCAACCAAATCGACTGCTAAGCCAATTGTATTGGCATTAACAGCTAAATTAGCAGTTGAGCCGCCTAAAAAGCGATTATAACTTTCAGTGGTAGCGATAGTTTTTCCGTATTGCGCCCCAATAAAGTCCACTAGTATTTCTCCTACACAAAGTATGTCCATTAATTTAAGATTATGCTGTTTTTTGAACAGGTTTTATTAGTAAGGTTGCCAGTGCTCCACAGAAGAGTAAAACTGCTGCAAAACTGATGGCATTTCTTGGGTCGTTATTTAAAAAGTTTTTTAGAATATATCCAAAAGAAAGGTTTTGAAGCAACATGGGAATCACAATCATCATATTGATAATACCCATGTACACGCCGTATCTTTCTTTAGGAATAGACGAAACGACTAGTAAATATGGAATTCCCATCATACTAGCCCATCCAACACCAAAGCCAGTGATGGCAACAAATAATAGGTTTTTATCTGCAATGTGGGGAAATGCGGCAAAACCTATACCCGCTAAAAGCAAACAAACAAAGTGAACCTTTTTGGCTCCAAATCTTTTGGCATATCCCACTAAAAGGAAAGCAACGAGAAACGTAACAATATTATACCATCCGTTTACCAAGCCTGTCCAGCTAACTGCCTTTTCATAGGCCTCTGGATTCGATTTTGGAGTTGCATCCCAAACAGAAAGAGCAATACTTTTGGATGAGTTTTGCCAATAGCAAAACAGGGCATACCATTGAAATAAATATACCAAAGCTAATTGCCACATAACCTTGGGCATACTTTTGATAGCAGATAGTATTTCAACAAGAGGCACGGCAAGACCTTTTTTGGCAGTTCTAATTTTTTCAAGCTCTTCATCAGTTGGTGGTATTTCTTTTGTCGTTTTAATACTCCACAGGATAGTGCCAATGGAACAAACTGCTCCCAGAAAGAATGATGCAAAAACCCAAGTTGGCAAATGTCCTGTTTTACCAATAATGATCATGGGGAATATAAATAAGGATACGTTTGCAAGGGTTTGTCCAAGGCCCGTAAAAAAGCTCTGCATTTGAAAGCCCATAGGTTGTTGCTCTGTTTTAAGCGTGTCAACAACAAATGCACGGTAGGGTTCCATAGCCATATTGTTTCCGGCATCTAGAATCCATAAAAGTCCTGCTGCCATCCAAAGTGAACTGCTGAATGGAAAGGCAAAAAGACTAATACTACATATTAATGCTCCAATAAAGAAATAAGGCTTACGTCTGCCAAATTTTGGGTGCCAAGTTTTGTCACTTAATGCGCCAACAATAGGTTGTACCAACAAACCTGTAACTGGTCCTGCTAAATTTAAAATGGGAATTTGATCGGGAGCTGCGCCTAAAAAATCGTAAATGGGGTTTACGGCACTTTGTTGTAAGCCAAAACTGTATTGAATGCCGAAAAAACCAACATTCATATTTACAATTTGCCAAAAACTAAGTTTTATTTTTTTAAGCATTTATTCGATTATTTTCTTTAAAAATGCAATGAAGTTTTGCCCGTTTGTAAAAATAGAACCGTTTTTATCAACAACAGGTAGTTGAAAGCTATCAATTGGAATTTTAGCCCCATTCAATTTTGATAACATTTCTTGTTCTTTATCCTTGCTTATATCAATGTCGTAGTAGGTAAATGAGATGTTATTTTGATTTAAGAAGGTTTTAGTGTCTATGCAATAGTGGCACTCATCACTGCCATAAACAATTATTTCTTGTTGTTTTTTGGTGCTTGAAGTGTATGCAAAACAAAAAAAACAAGTTAAAATGATTAGGGATGTATTAACTATTTTTACCATGGTCCTTAAAGAAAGGGTTGGTGAAAGTGATACAAACACCAACCCTAATCTAATAAAACTAAACTACTAATGAAAAACTATTAATTAAAAGTTGAATTGGAGTGAAACGGTTGAGGAACGCCCACTAATGGAACGTGCTCTAGCCAAGCGATCTCCATTAAAAGCGCCATCTCCATTTCCTTCAACTTCTGTAATACCAACTACGTCAAATAAATTATTTACGTTTAACCAAAGCGACAAAGCATTTGTCAATTTGATTTCTGAAAATAGATTTACATAAGCATAGGCTGGCATGACAAGTGCGTTGTCATCTTGTGCATAGGATTTTGATGTACCAAGAATACTAAGTCCAAGTGTGTTTTGATTATCACTTCCGTACATATAAGTAGGGGTAAAGTTGTAAACAAAATCGGCTTGTCTTCTAGGTGTATTTCCTTTGTTATCACCTCCGTCAATCTCTGCTTTTGTCCATGTTGCAGATCCTACAAATACGAACTTATCGCTTAACATTAAAGATGTTTCTGCTTCTAGACCCATCGCTTTAAATGGGTTTCCAACGGTTCTGTTAAGTTCATTACTTAACCCTTCCTTGGTGTTACTCATAAAACCTGTAAGATTTAAAACACCGTTATCAAAACGTCTTTTATAACCAAGTTCCGTTTGGCTTACTTCATCAAATTGAGTATCGCCTCTTCCGTTAGACCCATAATTATTTCTATCCGGAGCTCTTCCAGATGCACCTAAACTAGTGCGTAAAAATAGTGCAGCGTCATCGCTTGTTTTGTAGTTTAAGCCAAATGAGTATGATACAAAATTGTAATCGTCATTGATATTTTGACCTGCATTTCCTGCAATTACAGGAACTACTAGCTCAATTCCTTGGATAATACCATCACCGTCATAATCATAGCTTCCTTGGCTTGTTGGTCCAGCTTGAATATTTCCGTTTACACGAACGTTTTCAAAGCGAACACTACCATCAAAGTTTAATTTTTCAGAAAGATTTGCATCTACAGCTACATAAGGAGAATTTACATTATGTACCGTGTTGTATTTGCGTTGGCAGCAATTGCCCCAAGTAGGGGTTCCATATGAATATTGTCCATTTCTAGACCATCCATCAAAATCAGCTAGTCTAGCCTCTCCATTTCCTTTTATTTCAGAAATATAAGAGCTCCATTGCCAACCTATTTTGGTGTTTTGCGTTGCAGTAAACATACCTAAAGTAAGACCAAGGTTGTCATTAACCTTTTTATTCAATTTAACATCGCTAAAGAAATTGCTTAAATCATCTACAGTTACATCAAACATGTGAATAATTTGAGCTAAGCCATTTGAAGGGTTAAAAGCCTCTCTAGCTCCATCGGCATATACTAAGTTTCCAGTTGCATTTACAGCATCTCTTGCAGTAGTTTCAATCTCAGAAACTGTTCCAACTGCCATAGTAAATGGCGACACCCATTCACCTGAATTAGCACTGTATCGTGCTTTTCCAGAAACACTCCAATCATTTCCTAAGTCGAAAGAAAACTCAGTGCCTATAGCTTGTGATTTAGGATTGTTACCGTTTCTTACATCATTGACTTTACGATCTCCTGTAAAAGGATCTGTGCCTGCACTTTGTTGCATATTAACAGAATGTGGAGAGTCATTGTTGATGTCAAACCCAGGAAGGTTTTCGAATGAAGGATTGTCATTTGAACCTGTCAATAACATTGGCATTGGAAGGTACATTACCGATTTATCATTTAGGTATTTAAAATACGTTCTTACATACCCTGACTCAAACTTCTTAGTAATGTTGGCTTTTATTTGACCTCCTTTATTCCCTTGGTAACCAATATTTCGTGGTCCTTCACCAGTGCGCATAAACCCACCAATGTGATAAGACAAGCCATTTCCTAGTGGCGTTCCATATTCAAAATCCATTCTGTTTGTTTGGTAATCTAGGCCATAAGTAGCCATAATAGACCCCCCTTCAACGTCACCTGTCTTGCTTATCATGTTGATGATACCAGCAGGACCATTTGATGTTTGGGTTGAAGCAGACCCACCACGAATAGCTTCAACACGACCAATATTACTATCAATTCTAAGAAAGTTATCAGCATTTCCAAAAGAAGTATCTCCAAACAAGTTAAGTGGCAAACCATCTTCTTGAATTTGAAAGTAACGTGATCCACCTGAAGAAACAGGAACACCTCTTACATTAAAGTTTGCATTTCCTTCACCCCCAGATGACTCTGCGCGAATACCAGGAATATTTCTAAACAATTCCCCAGCACTTCTTGGAGCAGCTTGCTCAATAGCATTAACGCCTAATGAAGAAATAGATACACTTGATTCTAGTTTAGATTTTGGATTCACAACACCTGTGATGATAATCTCATCTAGAGTTGAAAAATCTTCAGCTAACGAAAAGTTAACAGTTGCACTCATACCGCTTAGCGTAACACTTTGGGATTGTGTTTTAAATCCTAGATAAGAAGCGGTAAGCGTAACATTAGATTCCGACATAACTGAAATCGAATACGCACCATCCATATCAGTTACTGTTCCCGTTGACGTTCCGTCAACAATAACAGTTGCACCTGAAATTGGCACTCCATTTTCATCTGCTACTTTTCCAGATACCGAAGATTGCGAATGTGCAACGGTTACTGAAAAAACAAATAAATACGCAAAACTTATTTTACTTAATAGTTTCATGATTATTAATTTAATGATTAATGATTAATGATTTTAATTACGAATTTTATAATATTAGGAACACAAAAATTATAATATGAAACGAAATCGTTTTCGAAAACTACGAAAAGGTTTTCGTAAGTTTGAAAAAATCCAATTTTAATTTAAATGAGCCAAGTAACACTTATGCAAATCGCAGAAAAATTAAATATTTCTGTTTCAACTGTTTCGAAAGCGCTCAACGACTATCCTGATGTGAGTGATAAAACCAAAGGGCTTGTTAAGGAGTTAGCGAAAACATTAAATTACCAACCCAATGCATTTGCTGTAAACCTAAGAACAAAAGAATCTAAAACCATTGGATTAATCATTCCTGCTATAGTGCATCATTTTTTTTCAAACGTAATTAAAGGGATTTTGGCGCAAGCAGAAAAAAAAGGATATCTCGTGATCATATTGCAATCAAATGAATCTTATGAATTGGAAAAAAAGCAAATAGATTTATTGTTGAGACAACGCGTTGATGGGATCCTTATTTCTATCGCTAATACAACAAGAAATTTCACACATCTAAGCGATGTTATCACACAAGGAAAACCATTAGTGATGTTTGATAAAATTGTAAAAATATTGGAGTGCTCAAAAGTTGTAATTGATGACAGAAAGGCTGCAAAAGATGCTACGCAGCACTTGATTGATACTGGATGCAAACGAATTGCTCATTTTAGAGGTCCACTGTTGTCACAAAATTCAATTGACCGTTTTTTAGGCTATAAAGAAGCGCTGGAGGAAAATAATTTTATTTATGATTCAAGTCTAGTATATATATGTGAATGTGGCGATTCAAGTTTTGAAGAGGGCAAGTTTAATGCTAAAAAGCTTCTCCAGGATAATAAAGATGTAGATGGTGTTTTTATAAATACGGATTTAGTAGCTATTGGTGCTTTGACAGCTTTTGCTGAAATGGGGATTA